>JBCCRX010000558.1:0-3451 GCA_039201015.1 Bacteroidota bacterium
AAAGCGAAAGTTAAGGAGATGACCAAGCGAAAACGGTTTAAGGATTCTCCTTTGCTCAAGTTTTCTGCCCTAAATGCAGTATTACGAGGTTGGATTGGCTATTACTGTCATTCTAATGCAAAGAAAACAGCTAAAGACTTGGATTTCTGGGTCAACGAGCGCTTATTTCTTTGGTTGCAGAAACGACACCGCCTAAAGCCTCGCCGGATTATGAAGATGTATAAAATGCGTCAGATTCATAAAAAAGGACAGCGAAATAATTGGGGAATTAGGGACGGAGAAGATTACTTGTACCTATATCGTATGAGTGATAAACCGATAACTAAGTATAGGTCACGCTCATTACCTAATCCGTATTTGGAAGATTTTGAGCCTGCAACATTCATTAATCCTGAAGTCGCAATACCTGACAAAATCTGGCTCGGTAATGCCGATAACCATGAATGGCGCGAACTGAAAGAGGAGATAAAAGCAGAACGAGGAGCCAAATGTAGCGTTTGCGGATGTACCAAGCATCTCGACTTGCATCATATGAAAGCACGTCGAACTGGTGGTACTGATGTCAAAGATAACCTGCAACTCTTATGTAGAACCTGCCATGCTCAAACGTCTTCGTTTGGCGACCACAGTAGGTTGCAATGATGGAAAGCGAAGTGACGGGAAACTGTCACGCTTCGTTTGGGGAGAGGGATAGAGAAACACGCAAGTAGTGATATTTGAAGGTGCGCTCCGTCCCTACTCTATTTTCTCCCCTGCTAGCGAATATTGCTCTGCATGGTATGGAAATGGAGATTAAGAAATATGCAAGAACCTTCAAAGGTAGCAAAAGAGATAATGAAAGGTCACTTAACTTTATAAGATATGCGGACGATTTTGTGATTCTGCATAAAGACCTGAATATCTTGAAGAACTGTCAAGCAATTATCTCCAAATGGTTAAAAGAAGTTGGTTTAAAACTAAAGCTAAGTAAAACTCGAATTTCTCATACTTTAAACGAATATCAGGGAAATACTGGGTTTGATTTCTTAGGATTTAACATTATACAATTTCCAGTAGGAAGACACCATAGTGGAAAATCCCCTCATAAAGAAATACTTGGATTTAAAACTGTTATAAAACCTTCTTCTTGTAAGGTAAAAGTTCATATAAAAGAGCTTGGTGAAGTAATAAAAAAACACAGAAGTAGTTCACAATCAGGATTAATTAGGAAATTAAACCCAATTATTACAGGATGGTCAAACTACTATAGTGCAGTATGTAGCAAAGTTACATATGGTCTATGTGACCATATACTTTACCAACAGCTTAAAAGATGGGCAGAAAGAAGACACCCAAAGAAAATCAAGTCATGGGTCAAAAATAAATATTGGCACATTGATGGTAATAGGAATTGGGTGTTCGCCTCTAAGAAGGAAGGAAATATTGACTCTGAACTATCCCAACACACCGAAACGCCAATTGTAAGACATATTAAGGTCAAAGGTGGAAAAAGTCTCTATGACGGGGACTTAATCTACTGGAGTACGCGAAAGGGTAAGCACCCCGAAATGCCTACTTCTAAAGCAAAATTGCTTAAGAAGCAGAAGGGTAAATGTAATTACTGCGGATTATACTTTAAAGATGGTGATTTGCTCGAAACTGACCACATAATTCCCAAATCGCAAGGCGGTAAAGATGCCTATGGTAATCTTCAACTGCTACATCGACATTGCCACGACAAAAAGACATCTACAGATGACAAGACTTGTACCCATGACAAGGGGTCTCTCAGAGAGGAGCGCAGTGAAGCGAAAGTTTCATGCTGCGATTTGAAGACGAGTGGAAGCGGTGACGCTTGTGCTTAGTTTAACTATTTCAAAGTACAGAAGAACGGAAAGTTCAGAAGTCTGCCGTCCGAAGAAAATTTCTTGGCTTTCAAACAGAAGGTCAAAGCCATAGTGAACTGCTCAGCATATGGTGCGGAAGTGAAAGCAGCGAAATTAGCTCCCATAGTCAGAGGTTGGAGAAATTACCACAAGTATACAAAACTGAGTGGATCAAGATTTTCACTTTGGGCAATGGAATTCAGAACATTCACTGTATTCAAAAAACAGAAGTCCCTCAACTACAACACAGCAATAGAGTTAGCAAAAAAAGCTTTCCCCTACGTTAGGGCTTGCTGAAAAAGTAATAAAAAAGTGAGATGGAGATTTATTAGTTATTCAGGGAAGAGCTAAAAATAAGTTTTTGTTTACGAAAATTAAGAAAAACATAATGTTTATTTATGTCATATCTTAAAAAAGATAGATTCCCGAAAAATAGACATAAAAAAGCTCTCAATAAACGTGAGAGATAAGTGGAAAGATTCATAACCAAAAAAGTAATTGCGATTGCAGTTTTAGAAGTGTGAGAAAGTTTAGTCATCACACAATTGAGACTAAATCTTCTTTTACCTTGCCCAAATTTACCTTCAATGCAACTACGAATCTTCTCATCCGAGGCAGCTTGTTTCTTCTTCTCTTTACTAATATTAACAGGTGGTCTTCCCAAAGGCGGCCCACTGATTCTAATACCTCGTTCTTTGCACCAAGCTCGATTTTTTTGTGTACGATAAATCTTATCAACATGAACCGATTCAGGGATGTTACCAGTGTATTTTTTGAAAGATTCTATTTGTATTTTTAAATCTGTTGATTCATTAAAATTATTCCAACTAATACGGTCTAAAAATACATATCCATCAAAGTAGCTCGCTGATATTTTTGCCCCAAACTCAACTGTTTTACCCGCTTTACCACGAACAATTGGACGTATGTGTGGCTGATTTAAACTAACAATACGATAATCAATACTCTTTTTATTGTTTTCGTATAACCACAATTGTTGACGATAAATTTCACTCACCACTAGCAATATTTTATATTGTCTATTACTCAATTTAGATAGATTTGCTCCCATATTCACTAGCTGTTTAATGTGAGAGATATTCCTCTTAATATATTGAAGTTGTTGTTTTAAAGATTTTCTTCTTTCTTTTCGGAGTGGGCGACGTTTTTTAGCAACTTTTAAGTAATTTTTTCGTGCTAGTTTACGATAAGTTCTTGGCTTTCTATCAAGTTTATTTTTAACTTGCTCATATAGCAAATCAATAATTTTTTCTGTATGCTTTCTAGTTTGATTTAATAATCCTAAGTCTGTGGGATAACTAATATCGCTTGGCGCACAAGTTGCATCTAATATTAATTTACCTTTATTTTTTGGCTGATTTAATTTTTTTTTTACTGGTATTGAAGAATTATCTAACATCTCCTTCACCATTTTTTGATTAATTCTATTGACTAAATCTATACCTATTCTTTGACGAAAGTGAACTAACATTGAAGCATCAAACGGTGTTTCATTGCTATAGGATGATATCCCTATAAAATATTGTAGATAAGGGTTTTCCTTAATTTGCTCTACAGTCTCTCTA
>JBCCRX010000559.1:0-3442 GCA_039201015.1 Bacteroidota bacterium
ATGAAAAATAAGACATGTGCAGCACTTGGTAAAGTTTCAGGAAAACTCCTCTTGTTGAGCCGAACTGTACCACGTGTCGTCCTGCGCATTCTTCTATCCAAAATAGGCGTGAAATAACTCAAAATATCATCAAATTCTTCCCTGGTCACAGATGTCACACTTTCAAATTGCGACGGTCGTTTTCTTACTCTTGCATAATTCATGCCCTAAAGTTAGAACTTTTCTCGCGCATGCGTATATTAGGCTTTTCTTGTGAATATTCACTAATAATTTACACATTTTTGTAATTTCTGAGGCTTCAAAGCATTTTTTGACCATTCCTTTTGATCTTCATTCAATTCTTCTTAACTTGCTTTTACTAACAACTCAAGTTTCGCTGAAATCTATTTTGAAAAAATGAGTTTGCAACAGAAGTGCTACATACAATTGAAATTTTTCTGCGAAAAATTTCAATTACTCCTCTGGACAGAGAGAAAAAATCAAAATTTTCAATTTTGATTTTTTCTCTCTGTCCAAGAGTTCTTTTTGAAAAGTTTTATAAAATAAAATTTTTCAAAAAGGTATTTTTTATTGTACAAGCAGTATTAAATTTTGATTTTTTGATTTTCAAATCAGCGAAACGTAAGTAATAAATAAGACGAAATCAGCAATATGAAAAAGTGGATAGGTATTGGTCTAATACTTGGTATTGTGCTTACGGTGTATAAGTGTTCCACGCCTATCAACTCTAAACAGTCTGTCGCAAAAACGGTAGATTACAACCTACATATCCGACCTATATTATCAGACAAGTGCTTTGCTTGCCACGGGCCAGATGCTGCTCAGCGAATAGAGGATTTGCGGTTAGATACAGAAGAGGGTGCTTATGCACTGCTTAAAGATCAAAAAGACCGCCATGCTATAGTCCCTTTTGATCTGGAACAATCCGAAGTTTGGCATCGAATTATCAGCACTGATAGTTCAGATGTGATGCCGCCGCCTGAATCTAATTTAGTGCTAAGTGAAATAGAAATCGAACTTATTAGTCGTTGGATAGAGCAGGGAGCTGTGTACAAAAAACACTGGGCATTTATTCCGCCAGAGCAAGCTGCATTACCAGCCGTAAATCAGGAAGAATGGGTACAAAACGAAATTGATTATTTCACACTAGCCAAAATAGAAGCCATGGGGCTAAGTCCCAACGAAGCCGCAGAAAAAGAATATCTACTCAAACGCATTTCTTTCGATCTCACAGGCTTGCCACCGAGTGTAGAACAGCAGGAGCGTTTTTTAGCAGACAATAGCCCAAAGGCTTACGAAAGCATGATTGATGAATTGCTAAACAGTCCGCACTATGGAGAAAAGATGGCATTACATTGGCTGGATGTGGCGCGCTACGCCGATTCGCATGGCTATCAAGATGATGGATTAAGAACCATGTGGCCCTGGCGCGATTGGGTGATACATGCCTTCAATGAAAATTATCCCTATGACAAATTCGTTACTTGGCAATTAGCAGGTGATTTACTTCCCGATCCAACGAAGGAAATGCTACTCGCAACGGGTTTCAATCGCAACCATAAAATAACGCAAGAAGGTGGTGTGATTGATGAAGAATATCGTATTGAATACGTGACAGATCGCACCAATACCTTTGGAAAAGCCTTTCTGGGCATGACTTTCGAGTGCGCCAAATGCCACGATCACAAATACGATCCGATCTCGCAAAAAGATTATTACAGCACCTTCGCTTTTTTCAATCAAGTACCTGAAAAAGGACTTTTTGGTACGATCGATGCTTCTTTCGCTGATCCTCCAAATATGGCAATTACGGACGAAGACATTGCTGAAACTTTGGAATTTATCAACAAACAAGATACTGCCGCCGTGGAAGTAATGATTATGCAAGATTCGGCGAGTATGCGTGCAACGCGTGTCTTAGATCGTGGAATGTACGATGCACCAACAGACACAGTCTTTGCGAATACGCCCAAATCTA
This sequence comes from Bacteroidota bacterium, assembly GCA_039201015.1. GTDB lineage: Bacteria > Bacteroidota > Bacteroidia > Chitinophagales > Saprospiraceae > JAAUTG01. The sequence goes on from JBCCRX010000559.1 coordinate 1,979, forward strand.
TTCTCACTTTCGATACCACACATTTTGAGCAGAATCGCTTGGGATTAGCCCAATGGCTATTAGACAAAAAAAACCCATTGACGGCAAGAGTCTTCGTCAATCGAATTTGGCAAGAAATATTCGGAAGAGGTTTGGTAGCAAGTTCAGGTGATTTTGGTATGCAAGGTGATCTACCTTCTCACATGGCACTTCTAGACTGGTTAGCATTAGATTTTCAGAAAAATGATTGGGACATCAAGCACTTGATGAAAACGATTTTGTTGTCCGCTACCTATCGCCAATCGGCGGAAGTGAGCAAAAAACAACTTGACCTCGATCCTGAAAACATCTATCTTTCGCGTTTTCCACGTCTGCGTTTGCCTGCGGAATTGGTGAAAGACCACGTTTTGGCAAGCAGTGAATTATTAAATACAGAGATTGGAGGACCAAGCGTGAAGCCCTATCAGCCTGACGGTATTTGGGAAGTGGCAACTTCTGGGCGAGGTACACTAGCAGAATACGTACAAGATCACGGTGAAGATTTATATCGTCGTGGCATGTACACCTTTATCAAAAGAACCGTGCCGCCACCTTCCATGCTCATGTTTGATGCTTCTAATCGAGACCAATGCGAAGTGCAGCGATTAAACACCAATACGCCCTTGCAAGCTTTAGTGATGCTCAATGATCCGCAAGTGTTGGAAGCATCGCGGGTGTTAGCAGAAAAATTAATGCAAGACGAAAACACGGTAGCAGAAAAAATCGAATTTGCTTTTCAAAAAATCGTTTGTCGAAAAATTACGGCAGAAGAACAAGGTATTTTGGAAGATTATTTCGCGTCCGAATTTACTTATTTCAAAAGTGAACCAGAAGCTGCCACTAATCTATTGAACGTTGGAGAATTTAAGTCCGCAGAGATAGAAAATGAAGCCAAAGTCGCAGCTATGATGCAGGTGGTACATACCATTTACAATATGGAGGAAACGATTGTGAAGACCTAAGCCAGTGAGATTCGATAAGTAATACTGAACAAATGAAATCATTCAAAACCCCTGCTAATAAGTACTTCTACCTAATTATTTGTGCAACGAACTTATGTAGCTTATCCATTATAAATAATTTAACCTAATAAATAGCTTAGGCGAATAAGTACCGTGTAAACTAAATTTCTTTGTATTTTAGATGGGGAGTTTGAGGAAGAAAAAAGGGTTTCAGAAAAACCCTTTTTTCTCCCTCCTCCCTTGTTTGCCGCCGTCGAAGACGGCGGTAGAGGGGTTTTTGAAGCTCGAAAATCTACGATTTTCTCGCTTCTCAAAATTAAAACAAACTTATTTTACACTGTGATAAGTACACTGTAAACTAAGTTTTATATGATTTTTCAAGGGGAGTTTGAGGGCGAAAGATGATTTTTGTAAAATCGTCTTTCGCCCTCATCCCCCTTTCCGCGCCGCCTTCGGCGGCGCAGGGATTTTTTTTGAAGCTCCA
>JBCCRX010000560.1:0-3441 GCA_039201015.1 Bacteroidota bacterium
AAAGTTTTTAAAAATATACTTTCTACTTATAAAAAATATTATTGTTAATAAAGTATAATACAAAACACATTTTTTAAAAATTTTATTCCATAAAATTTTTAAAAAAGAGGACTCTTGGACCGAGAGAAAAAAACAAAATTTAAAATTTTGATTTTTTCTCTCGGTCCAAAGGGACAATTGAAATTTTTCTGCGAAAAACTTCAATTGTACATAGCATTTCTGTTGTAAATTCATTCTTCCAAAATAGATTTCAGTGAAACGTGAGTACTAGTGCTCACGATAGTAAAAATTAAGACTAAACAGACGATGACAAATAAAATCTCAATCTTAGCTGTATTTTTGATTAGTATAAGCGCAAGTGTATTTGCCCAAAAAGAAGACCCCACTTTATTTAGCGTAGAAGATACGCCCGTGCGTGTGTCGGAGTTCAAATATATATACGACAAAACCAATGGCGATGACGCGGATTACTCCAAAGCTTCTTTGGAAGAGTATTTAGATTTGTACGAAAAATTCAAGCTGAAAGTGCAAAAGGCACGCGACATGAAGCTAGACACAATTCCGAGTTTGCAGCAGGAATTGGCGGGCTATCGGCAGCAATTGGCAGACTCTTACTTGTTGGATCGAGAAGTTTTGGATAAATTAGTAGCAGAAGCCTACGAGCGAACAAAACAAGATGCAGACATTAGTCATATTATGATTGCGGTTGCGCCTAATGCAACAACATCAGTAGAAAAAACAGCATTGGAGCGTTTGCAAGGCATTAAAGAACAGCTAGAGAAAGGAGAAAAAACTTTTGAGACACTGGCAAGAGAATATTCTGATGACGGTAGTTCTAAAGGCAATGGCGGCAGAGTGGGCTACATCACCGCCGTGCTTCCGAATGGCTTCTACGCGCTAGAAAAAGCAGCTTACGATGTGCCAGTTGGGCAAGTGTCAGATATTGTACGTTCTGGTTTTGGCTATCATTTGGTGAAAGTAAATGATCGTCGTGCAGCGAGAGGCGAAATGGAAGTTGCCCACATTTTGGTGCGCAAAGATAAAAACGGCGCAAATACCGATCAAGCCAAAGCAAAAGCCATGAAAATCTACGATCAATTGCAAGGCGACGTAAATTTCGAGGAATTGGCAAAGCAAGTTTCGGAAGATAAATTGACGAGCAACAAAGGCGGTTATCTCGGATTGTTTGGCGTCAATAAATACGAAGATTCTTTTGAGGACGCTGCTTTTGCATTGGCGAGTGACGGTGCAATTTCAAAACCTGTAGAAACCAAAGCGGGCTTTCACATTATCAAGCGAATGAGCAAAAGAGGCATACAACCTTTTAAGGAAGTGAAGGGTCGTTTAGAGCAGAAAATTCGTCAAGACAATCGCTTTGAACTCGCAAAGCAAAGCATGGTTGAACGCATCAAAAAAGAAAATAACTTCACACAAACTACCGCCGTTCTAAAAGACTTTAAAGATACTTTGAACAATGACTTTTTGACTTTCAAATGGCGCGTGGATACGGAAAAACCGAAAGATGTTTTGTTTAATTTAGGTACAGATTATAGAGCTACTCTAGGTGAATTCATGGATTTTGCGCAAAAAGCTGCTAGACAACGCATCAATGAAGGCAGATCGGGCAAAACGCCCCAAGAAGTTGCCGATAATTTGTATGATGCTTTTGTCGTAGAGCAAACATTGCGGTACGAAGAACAGCAATTGGAAGAGAAATATCCCGATTTCAAGTCGCTGATGCGCGAATACGAAGAAGGTATTTTGCTATTTGAAGCCACCAAAATGTTGGTGTGGGACAAAGCTTCGCAAGATACCACAGGTCTGAAAGCATTTTTCAAAACCGTGGACGGAAAATACAAATGGGATGATAGAGCTGTCGTGACAACTTACAATGTAGCGAGCCAAGGCGTACCCAAAATAGCGCAAATTCGATCATTTGTGAAAGATCATAGTGTGGAAGAGAGCTTAAAGCAATTCAACACAGGTGATGCGCAAATGCTTTTTGCCGATCAGAAAACAATTGAAAAAGGTAGAGATAAAAAAGTAGATGCGCTAGATTGGGAAGCAGGCACTTTATCCGACAATGAAGGCAACAAACAAACGCGTTCTTTGACCTTTATGAAAATCGAAAAAATCATTCCACCTACCAGCAAGACCTTGCAAGAAGCGCGCGGCTATGTCGTCGCGGACTATCAAGATCACTTGGAAAAGGAATGGGTAAAAAGTTTGCGCAAAGAATATGATTTGAAGGTGAATAAGCGGGTGTTTAATAGGATGGTGCAGAAGAAATAGTGGTCGTTGTTGATTTGTTCAACTGATAAGAGAGGCTTAGAAATGTCATTTTTCACTTAGAATATTAAGTACCTGTTTATACTTTGAGTCCAAAAATGACATTTCTTATCCTGTTTTGCGAAAAATACTTTGCGCATCTCTGCGGTTAAAAGAGGCTTAGAAATGTCATTTTTCACTTAGAATATTGAGTACCTGTTTATACTTTGAGTTCAAAAATGACATTTCTTATCCTGCCTGCGGTTAAAAGAATTTCTGCTATATGATCTACATAGCTTTGGATAATACTAAACGCACTAAATCAATCAGAAAAGTGTTTCTCTTTTTGATCCTGTGTGTGCTATTCCATGCTTGTCAGTTGTTCAATCCACAGCCCGAAGAAGAGCTATTGGCGGAAGTTTTTGGCAGGAAACTTTATCTATCAGAGATTCAAGATTTTATTCCAGATTCTTCGCCCAAAGAAGATAGCATATTGCTGGTAGAAAGCTACATCAAGCGATGGACAAAAGAGGCAGTAATGCTGCACCAAGCGGAATTGGCGAAACCAAAAGACTTGGATGTGGAAGCTCTAGTAGAAGATTATCGTTCTTCTTTGATTCGGCATCATTACGAAGAAAACATCATTGAAAACGAACTAGATACTACCGTTTTGGAAGAAGAATTGAGGGCTTTTTACGAAAGAAACAAAGCGCAATATGAACTAGAAACGCCTATTGCAAGAGCCTACATCATCAAACTGGCACGTTCGATAGAAAAGCCGTCTAATTTCAATCAATGGTGGGAGAGTTTTGAGCAAGATACCAGTAGTTTTCGCCAATTGAGTGAATTTACCAGCACCTACGCGACGGTCAGTTTATTAGAGGACAGCACTTGGTACAGCTTAGAGTTTTTGGATAATCTATTGCCCGAAGGCAGCCTGACAGAAAGTAATATTAGGACAAAACGCGATTTCTCCCAACGCGACGATGACTTTGAATATTTGTATAGAAACCTAGATGTCATCAACAAAACGGGCATCGCGCCTTTTTCTTACATCGAAGACCAAGCCAAACGCTTCATTCTACAGCAACGCAAACAAGAACTCCTACAGCGTAAACGGGATGAAGCCTATCAAAAAGAGCTGGAGGAAGGGAATGTGAAGATATATTAGAG
>JBCCRX010000561.1:0-3415 GCA_039201015.1 Bacteroidota bacterium
TTCGAGCTTCAAAAACCCCTCCACCGCCGTCGAAGACGGCGGCATGTGAGGGTCGAGGGAGAAAAAAAGGTTTTTGAGAAACCTTTTTTTCTCCCTCCAACTCCCCCGTTGAAAATGCGAAAAAACTTAGTTTACAGTGTACTAAATGCAATTGCTCCTTCGTAATAGGATGCGCTAGAACCTTTAGCAATTCCTCTTTTAGCATACTGTATGATTTGAATTTATAGAACTACACATTCAACCAATAGGTAACCTTCGCAACTACAGCGCGATTCTTTGTCCTGAAATTGGTAGAGAAGTAATTATCTGTGTAAACCAAAAAGAAATCGGAAACGGGCTGAAAACGCCACTGGAAGCGCGTATTTAAATTGATATTATCGGTCTGATTGTTGTATTGAAAAAAGGTAGTCAAGAAAATATTTTTAGAAAAAGTAACATCCACTCTTGGTCCAACCAGCATCAAGAGTGCCGAATCGTAGCCCTCGGGTAAATTGATATAATTCAAACTATAATCCAATTCGATTCTTGCTCTAGGCTGTATATTCAAATTGAAGCCGCCTCTGAGTCCGTATCGCCAACCATTGAAAAATTGTCCGATCGTAGGTCTGATACTGTAGGAAAATGCTTTTCGTCGATCTGACCGAAAAGAAAAACTCAAAGCCGTGAAGTTGTAAGCACCTACATCCAGCAATCGCACCTTGAAGAGACTAGTATCTACACGAGTCGGATTGAAAGATTCAAAGAGATAAGTATAGCGATTCTCTATGTTAATCTCTGCATTGGCATTGCTTTTGAAGTCAAAATAGTATCCTGCTTCTACATTGTGATCCGTCTTTCCAAACTCAGGATCAAGAAAGGTACTTGCTTCTACGTATGGCCCGTGCTGCACCATTGATCCTTTAGTGGGATAATAATTCAACTGTCCACCACCGATCAAACGATGAAAGCCTTTTCTAGGGACAAAGCCCACTTCTGCATCGAAATTTTCCCCCACACGCTCATGAATACCAAAGACTTCATAATCGCGCTTGGTATGAAATAAGGCTAGATTGTGGGCATATTGCTCCTCTTGAGGATCGGGCGTGAGGACGCGATGATAGAAAGCTTTGCCTGTCCATGAGTTATCGGAAGTTGCGAGATTGTAATCTAAGCCAACGACTCTATTGAAAGGAGAAAATTCACTGCCTTCTTCTACTTCTTCAAAGGTTTGTTTATTGACGAATATCGCACCTATATTGGAGCGACTAAACACTTTTCTTTGCACGGCAGCTACCGTATAATTGTAGCTAGGCAGCCCATTTTTTTCATTATCCGCTGCTTGCATATTGAGCAAACCTACCCGCCAATTATTATTGATTTTCCCACTCAAACGCGCACCAAAATAGATTGGATTTTGGATATTTTGTTCGGTCAAAGTATCATAAGCAATACCGATTCTGCGAGAGAAAAATGGATTGATTTGAGGCGCACCGAAGCTCCCAAAAAGATCAGAATTTTCGAGAAAAAACTGTCTGCGTTCAGGCAAAAATATTTCAAAGCGCGTCAAGTTTTGAACTTGTTCATCTACCTCCACTTGTGAGAAGTCAGGATTAAAAGTTAAGTCCAAATTGAGGCCAGTAGTGACCGCCACTTTTGCATCGCCACCTATATTTGCACTTGCTTCCATGGCTTCTCCTTCCTCTATATCGTGGGTGACATTAGAAATGGCATAAGGGATGAGGGAAATATTCGCGCCTGGCTTTGGTGGTGCTTCTTCCCATTCCATTTTTCCCATAAAAGCCAGATTCATAATGATTTGATTTTGCGGAATGGGCATCCAAGTACTGGTTTCATTGGCTTGTAAATCAAAGCGATAGCTATTGAATCGCCAGGTTTTTACGCCTTCATTGTAGCGCAGCGTTTTGAAGGGAATGGCAAATTCGGCAATCCAGTAGCCATCGTGAATTTTCGCTTCGCCGCGCCATTTGTTGTCCCAAGAGGTCAAGAAATCGCTTGCATCCTGTCCTCCGTTAGAAATTAAGGCTTCTCTTCGCACGCCGTAGGCATTCATGCCAAAGACAAAAGCATTGATTCGATCATTGAAAGGGTCAAAAAGGAGCGTAATATTGTCATTATTACCTGCTCTATAATCCCGCCGTAGATTAGGAATGGTGTAATCTTGACCTGTAGAATAGCACTTGGCAAGTACGTACAAATTCTTATCATCGAATGCCATGTGAATCTCCGTTTTCGCCGTAGCACGCATACTATCTGTTGGAAAATAGAGCCAAAAATCTTCTGCTGAACGGCTTTCCTCTAGCCAAACGGCTTCCTCCATATTGCCATCTATCGTGATTATGGCATCAATGCGCTTTACTTTAATGGGTTTTTGTATCCCGTCTTGGGCGTATACCAAATGGAGTAAAAAGAAGAATAAGCAGCAGCAGTAAGCAATTTTTTTCATAGAAAGCAAAGTTAGAAGATGTCGTCTAGGTAGGATGTAAAGCCGCTGTTAATAAGCTGTTATTCGAGTATTTGTTCACGATCAGGAACGAGGGATGAATAAACTGAGGTTCTTGATAAGATATTTTGTGCTAATGGAGGCAGAAAAATCGCAATCCGCCTTAGGCGGACATAAGACTTTTTCTAACGAAAAGTAGTGCAAAAAGATGAAGTCAAGAATCTCAGGTTATTTGTGCGTCGTTCCTCATAGGTGGAAAAAAATATTATTCAAGCAAATACCTATCTTTGGCAAATGGAAAGATTTTTCAATACGGCTGGACCAATTAAGCCTGAATGGCATTATCACGTACCGACGGACACACGTTGGGATTACCGCAATGTCGTTAGCTTGATACAGCAGTCTAAATATTTCATTCTTCATGCTCCCAGACAAACGGGCAAAACTAGTGGATTGCTCTCCTTGATGCATTATCTCAATCAATCAGAGCAGTTTGAAGCTTTGTACGCAAACATCGAACCAGCTCAAGCTGCACGTGAAGATGTTCCAGCAGCTATGGCGGCTATAGCTGGTAAAATTGCTTCAAGGCATGAATTGTACCACAATAATAACTTGCTTAGCAGCAATTGGAATAATATTTACGAAAAGTCGAAACCACATCAAGTCATAGAAGACTTATTGACTTTCTGGACAAAAAACGCCTCAAAACCGACGATACTTTTTCTGGATGAAGTAGATACGCTTATAGGAGATACACTGATTTCTCTACTAAGACAATTGAGGGCTGGTTACGACAAACGACCTGAATTTTTCCCACAATCTATCATCCTCTGCGGGGTTCGCGACATCAGAGATTATCGCATTCATTCCTCGCGCAGCAAAGAAATCATTACGGGCGGTAGTGCCTTCAATATCAAAGCAGAATCTTTGCGGCTGTCCAATTTCACAAAAGATCAGATTGCCCAACTTTATCAA
>JBCCRX010000562.1:0-3406 GCA_039201015.1 Bacteroidota bacterium
AAGAAAAGAAAAAATCAAAATCGGCTCAAAAATCAAAATAATCGGCTCAAATCGGATCAATGAATTGTTTTTTGTAACTTGCAGGTATGAAAGAAAAAGTTTACAACTTCGATTTGAGCCTAAATTGGAAAGTACTTCGAGCAATAAGCAAAATAGACCGATTTGATGCCTCTTGGTCATCGATAGAAAAGATAGAAGGAAAAAGCTTAAAACAATTGAAATCAGTAGCTACTATCCAAAGTGTAGGGGCATCTACAAGGATAGAGGGTTCAAAGCTTACAGATGAAGATGTTGAAGAACTTCTTAGCAAAATTGACATCAGCAAAATTGAAGATAGGGACTCCCAAGAGGTTGTTGGGTATTTTAATGTTCTCGATTTGATTAGCGAATCATTTTCAGATATTGGAATTCAAGAGAGCAATATCAAAAACCTGCATAAGCTGCTTTTAAAATTCAGCGATAAAGATATTTGGCACAGAGGGGATTATAAACAACATACAAATGCAGTTCAGGCGACTTTTCCAGACGGAACGAAACAGGTAGTTTTTAAGACGACCGACCCTGGATTTCCGACAGAAATTGCAATGAAATCTTTAATTGAATGGTACGCTGATGAAAAAGAAGTACATCCATTAATTACATCTGCTGCTTTTATTTACGACTTTTTGAGTATTCACCCATTCCAAGACGGAAATGGAAGATTGAGTAGGCTTTTAACAACATTACTGTTACTAAAATCAGGATATAAGTGGATAGAATATGTCAGTTTTGAGCATGAAATTGAGAACAACAAAAAAACATATTATCGGGTATTGAGAAGTTGCCAAGTTCAAAGACCAAATGAAGATATTACCGAGTGGATTGATTTCTTTCTTGAATCTCTAATAAATCTTCAAAACAAACTCCAAAATAAATTAGAAATAAGTGGATTAGAAGGAAATCTATCACCAAAAGAAAAAGAAGTTTTGACGTTTATCGGAAATAACGCAGGAAGTAAGTCAGGAGAAATTTCAAAAAAATTAAATATCGCAAAACCAACTGTAAAAAGATTATTAACTGGTTTAATCGAAAAAGGACTAATAATAAAACATGGGAAAGGTGCAGGAACAAATTATTCAGTAAAATAAAGAAAAAATCCTGCACACAACAAAGGCTAAAATGTCCATGCCTCCTAAACGTCGGCACGGCATTTAGCCAGACCGTCAGACTGTAAAAAAACCTAAGCCTCTCACGGGTAGGTATCTGAAAAAAACTCTGTGTGGATGATTCTCAGAGCTTGAATTTTAGTTTTTTCACGGACTGCCGTTCGCTTTCACCAAAAGAAAAAATAAAATCTAAAGAATTGGGTTGAGCAATCGAAAATTAAGTCTTATTATTTGTCTGATAAAAAGGCTTTTACAATCGGTATCATTGAATTAAAATGGATATAAAACAAGTAAAAAATGAATTACAAAATCTCATTTCGGGAAAGAGCGGCGCAAGCTATGATGCAATTATCCAAACAGTTGCCAGTCACCTTAGAAGAGGCAAGAGAGCAAGTCCAATGGCTAAAGAAAAACACGAAAACAAAGCACAAGAAGCAAAGGGATTAATTGAGTTCGCAAAATCTAACAATCTAATATTAGAAGATATTCCTGAAGAGAATTTTATAGCAAGCGGAGCGGGAGTAAAAAGTTTACATTACAGGAGAAAAGTATGTCATCAAATTAAATGATGCCATATACTATGCTTCATGGGAAGATTACTTTTACAACCTTCTTTTGCATAACTATTTTTTCGCGGATACCGCTTATCGCCTTTTAGGATTCTACCTTTCTGACAGTACTTTTTTTGCGGTCGTTCAACAGTCTTACATTAAAGCGAATAGTATGACTGATTTAGAAGCAGTCAAAGATTTTATGCTTGCGAATGGATTTGAGAATACCAGGCGGAATGACTATGAAAATGCGATTCTTGGACTAATTGTAGAAGACCTGCATGATGAAAATGTATTAACTCATAATGGTCTCCTGTATTTTATTGATACTGTATTCTTTATTAGACCAAGCAAATTTTGGGATTAGAAACAGAGAAGAAAAAGAAGGCGAAAAGGGAACAAAGCATTTGCGTCCATTCGCCCTAAACGGGCGAATGCCGCCGATGCAGACCGTCAGCCTGTGAAAAAACCTAAGCCTCTCACGGGTAGGTATCTGAAAAAAATTCTACACGGAAGATTCTCAAAGCTTGGATTCTAGTTTTTTCACGGACTGCCGTTAGCTACCATGAAAATCAAAAAAATGCACACGAAAATGAAATACTACTTATCATCATATAAATTTGGAAATAGGTTAGAAGACCTGAAAAGATTACGACCACAGAATCCAAAAATTGGACATATAAATAATTCTCGAGATTGGGTAGGAGCAGACCCAAAAAGAGCAACCAAACATCAAAATGACGAAATTGAAATTCTTAATAGCATTGGATTTATTGCAGAATCCATAGACTTGAAGAAGTACTTTGGAAAAATAGCAGAGTTAAGAAAAAAGCTTAATTCTTTAGGAGGAATTTGGGTGAGTGGCGGAAATACCTTTGTATTAAGAATGGCAATGAAATTAAGTGGATTTGATAAAATATTCGATGAATTAATTAAGAGAGAAGACTTTTTGTATGGAGGATATAGTGCTGGAATATGTGTTTTATCAGAATCATTAGAATCAATAGATATTGTTGATGACCCAAGGAATTTTCCATATGAAGGTATAACTGAACCAATTTATGAAGGATTAGGAGTTTTCAACTATTCCTTTATGCCTCATTATGATTCAGACCACTTTGAATCAGAAGCAATTGGAAAAGAGATTCAAAGGTGTATAAATAACAAATGGCTATTTAAGGCTTTAAGAGATGGAGATGTTCTAATTATTGATTAGAATGAATAAGGTAGCTAACAATGTGTAAAAATCAATGCTCCCATACAGTCGCATTGTATTTATACTAACCGTTAGCATCAATTAGAAAAAAATGAAAAAACCAAAAATAGCATATTACTACCCGAATCCTACGTGGTACAATGGGAATTGGATAAAAAACTTAATTCTATTTTTTGACGGAATTGGTCTTTTAGTCTGTACTCTTCCCCTAAGCAGCCACCACTCAATAATAGAAAATCTGGTTATCAGTTTTGTACTCATCAGGGGTGCAATACTTGAGATTTTGGTGCGGTCTTTGGGTGTTGTATTCCACGGACCAGTTTTAGATACTTTGGTTAAGTAAATCAAGGGATTTGAACCAATGTAAATTCAAACATTCCACTCTCAGGGTTTTGTTTAAACGCTTGATCAAACCATTTTGACTAGGCTTGCCAGCGGGCAAACGCAGATTTAATCGCTCCTGTTTCCCAACCCGATACACTCTTTTGTGATTC
>JBCCRX010000563.1:0-3403 GCA_039201015.1 Bacteroidota bacterium
AACGCCAATGCCAATGAATTTTTGCTCGATAAATTAATTCTTTGGTTCGGTATGAACCCCAAACTCAAAATAATTAAATCCGTCCGTGCAAAAATTAGACAACTTGGTAAAAGAGCAGCTTAATTTAACACGGACTATTGTCCTAAGTAGGCGTGTACGAAGTCTTAAGCCATGCTCAAAATAAGTTTCAGGAATGCTCTTGAAATCGCTCAAAAGTATGCCCAGTGGTTTTTTATGGACAGAAACACCAATTTTGATTTTTTGGGAAAAATCAGTGAAAATTGGTGTTTCTGTCCGAAGCGATTTTCTGACATTGATTCAGGTTATTTTCAAGTAAAATATTAGTAAAAACAAGACTTCGTATAGCCCTCAATCCTAAATAAGAAATTGCTGATCTGCATGAGTGCTTAAAAGCTAAGAACCATCGCTCAACTCCTCAAATAAGACGCTCCATTGATATCCAAAATCGCACCCGTCATAAATTCTGTACCTTCCGAAGCAAGAAATAGCACCCCTTTGGCAACTTCTTCGGGACGTGCCACTCTACCCAATGGACTTTGTTGCCGAATGCCTTCTCCACGCGGACCTTCCAAAATTTCTTTTGCTAGGTCTGTTTCCACAAAGCCTGGCGCAACGACGCCAACGAAAATTTGATACTTCGCCAATGCTTGCGCCAAAGACTGACTCAGAGCGTTCATGCCCGCTTTGCTAGCACCATAAGCGGGTTGGTCGGGTTCACCACGAAATGCACCCCTCGAAGAGACATTGACGATTCTGCCGCCACCCTGCTTTATCATTTGCTGCGCTGCACAATAGCTCACATTCGCTGCTCCTATCAGATTGACGCCAATGGCTTCTTGCCAAGCTGCTTGCCATTGCTGATAGGTACAGTTGTCAATAGGATGAACGGTGTGAACACCCGCATTATTCACCAAAACATCCAGTCGCCCAAATTCTTTGATCGTTTCTTGCACCAAGTGATGCGCTGCGGGCGCATTAGAAATATCTGCTTTGATTGCAAGGTGTCCGTGACCTTCGAGCGCATCTATCGCTTCTGTAGCCGCCCGACTATTCTTCACAAAATTGATCGCCACTTTTGCTCCTGCTTGTGCAAAAGCCTCAGCAGTTGCGCGCCCTATTCCACGCGAACCACCTGTGATTAAAACCGTTTTGTCTTTAAAATTCATTAAGTGAGTTGTTATTTGGTACAAGGTAATAAGTATCAATAGCAAATAAAAACCAGCATTGACAAAATATCCTTTTATCCAAAATCCAGTAAACAAACTTACGTCCTTCTTTATTTGTAAGTATATTTGTGACTTATTCAAGAAAAAGTACAAGTGAATCAACAAAAGTTATAGGGTATTATCAGCCAGCTAAATTTGCAATTCCAAGAAAATTGCAAAAAAATTGAAGGTGCTTCGCATCTGACTTCTCGCTTCTTTAGTCTGACTTCCTTCCTTATGGCTAATACTTAAAATCAGCATGTTTCAAAGTTTATCAGATCGTTTAGATGGCGCATTTAAGACGCTGAAAGGAGAAAGCAAACTAACGGAGATCAATATCGCGCAATCGGTGAAAGAAATTCGTCGAGCCTTGGTAGCGGCAGATGTCAACTATCAAATTGCGAAAGATTTCACGGATCGAGTCAAAGAAAAGGCACTGGGTTCAGAAAATGTCTTGAAATCAGTGAAGCCAGGCGAATTGATGGTGAAAATTGTGATGGATGAATTGGTAGAGCTAATGGGTGGACAGTCTGTTGGTGTGAATCTATCGGGCAAACCAACCGTCATTCTGATTGCGGGGCTACAAGGTTCTGGTAAGACAACTTTTTCGGGTAAATTGGCTTTGCATCTCAAAAAGACGAAACAAAAAAATCCACTTTTGGTGGCTTGTGATGTCTATCGTCCAGCGGCAATCAATCAATTATCCGTCTTGGCAGAGCAGGTCAAAGTTCCTATCTACAAAGAAATTGAAAATCAGAATCCAGTTGAAATTGCGCTGAATGCCATAGCGCATGCGCAGACCCACAACCTAGATACGGTTATTGTGGATACAGCAGGGCGACTGGCGGTGGATGAACAGATGATGGATGAAATTTCTAATATCAAAGAAGCCATTTCGCCCAATGAAACGCTTTTCGTAGTGGATTCTATGACGGGACAGGATGCGGTGAATACGGCAAAAGCCTTCAATGAAGTCATCAATTTTGACGGAGCGGTATTGACGAAGCTAGACGGCGACACACGAGGTGGTGCTGCCCTTTCGATCAAGTTCACAGTGGGAAAACCCATCAAATTTGCAAGTACGGGAGAGAAGATGACCGACTTGGATGTCTTTCATCCCGATCGTATGGCACAGCGCATTCTGGGTATGGGCGATATCGTTTCCTTCGTGGAAAAAGCCCAAATGGAATTTGATGAAAAAGAAGCCAAACGATTAGAAGAAAAAGTACGCAAGAATAAATTTGATTTCAACGATTTCTTAGGGCAGATCAATCAGATTCGTAAGATGGGCGACATCAAGAGTTTGATGAATATGATTCCAGGTATGGGAAAATTGACGAGAAATCTGGACATAGACGATTCTGCTTTTTCCATAGTCGAATCTATCATTCAATCCATGACACCGCAAGAGCGCGCCAATCCAGATTTGATTAATGTCAGTCGAAAAAGAAGAATTGCGAAAGGATGTGGCCGCTCTTTAGATGAAATCAATCGGTTTATCAAGCAATTTTATCAGATGAGTAGAATGATGCACAAAGCTAGTAAGGGCATGGGACCGTTTGGTGGAATGAGTCCAAGTGGTGCAGGCGGTGGTGGCGGTCGTGTTCGAAAGAATAAGCGACGCGCGAGTAGTGCGAGGAGAAAGAAAAAGAGATATTGATTTAGACAAAAGGTCAGACTAGGGAGGTCAGATTTCAGACAGTGGAAGCGAGAAGACAGACTCGCAAACTACTACAAATAGCGTTTTCTCATAAAAGATTTTTTGCCACGAATGCACGAATCAAGATAGAAATTATCTAATTGATTCGGCATTAAGGAACGAGGGATGAATAAACTGAGGTTATTTGTGCGTCGTTCCTAATTTCAATGGTCATAGGGGAATTTCGTAGAGCAGGTCAGAAAAGTTCTAGCTGCATATCAAATGAACTTTTCATTCGTGCATTTGTAGCTACTTTTGCGTTCAACTCATCAAACCCTCCCAAGTACACTGTAAACTAAGTTTTTGTTAATTTTGAGAAGCGAGAAAATCGTAGATTTTCGAGCTTCAAAACTTACTTACCGCCGTCGAAGACGGCGGCGTATGAGGCTTGAGGGAGAAAAAAGGGTTTTTAGAAGACCCTTTTTTCTCCCTCAAACTCCCCCATCTAAAATACAAAGAAACTTAATTTACGGTGTAC
>JBCCRX010000564.1:0-3386 GCA_039201015.1 Bacteroidota bacterium
TCAATTGGTCGATTAATCGAAAAATCAATGCAAAAAATCGCTTGAAAACAGGCATCATGGCAGACGTTTATGATCTATCGGTGGAGGATTCTATTTTACTATCGGATGATATTTGGTTTAAGGAAGTGGATTTTACGGGCAACACTACTTTGCTCAGAGCTTACACCCAATGGCAACATCGCTTTAATAAAAAACTAACGCTGAATGCGGGTTTGCACGCTGCTTGGTTTTTGTGGAACGACTCCCAAGCACTAGAACCCCGTCTTGGATTGGATTATCAACTGCTGCCGCAGCATCGTCTTTCCTTGGGTCTTGGACGCCACAGTCAATTGCAGCCGCTGCCCGTTTATTTCAGTAAATCAGATCGAGCAACAGATATAGAAAATCAGCAAAATGAAAGCTTGGACTTCATTCGTAGCAATCATTTCGTAGCGAGTTGGAGTTACGCGATTCGCCCCGATTTTCGCATCAAATTAGAAGCCTATCATCAGATACTATCCGATTTGGCGGTAGATGCCGATTCTTCTGCTTTTTCCATGATTAATCAAGGTGCCGATTTTGGCTTCACAAATCGCGTAGGTTTGGTGAACGAAGGCACGGGTACGAATACAGGCTTGGAACTGACGATTGAGAAATCCTTGAAGGAAGGCTTTTATTTTCTGGCTACCGCTTCTGTTTTTGATAGCAAATACAAAGGTAGCGACGGCATTGAGCGCAATACTTTTTTCAATTCTAATTACGTGACCAATTTCTTGATAGGCAAAGAATTTCAGTTGTCCAAAAAATGGGTCATTACGTTAGATGCCAAAGTGACTTATGCGGGCGGCAGAAGATACACGCCTTTCGATTTGGAAGTTTCCAAAGCACGAGGCAGAGGCGTTCGCGATGATTCTCAAATTTTCGAGGCGCAATACAATCCCTATTTCAGCACCAATTTCAAATTTGGTTTCCGAAACAATGAAGCAAAGTTTTCCCAAATCTGGGCCATCGACTTGGTAAATCTAACCAACAACAGCAACGAATTTCAGAAAAGCTACAATGCCAGTTTGGAGCGCGTGACGACCAGTTATCAGCGGGGCTTTTTTCCAAATGTGTTGTATCAGATTTTATTTTAGGATATTTGTAAACTATCTAAATATGAAAATTACACTGAAAAGAATAGACAACGCTTTCCGCATGGAAGCGAGTAATGAAAATGGCAATACACTTAGAATGGATGGATCGCCCGCTGTTGGTGGTAGCAATCAAGATATGCGTCCGATGCAAGCAGTACTTGCTGCGCTTGGTGGTTGCAGTTCTATTGATGTGATTAGTATTCTAAAAAAACAGCGAGAACCCTTAGAGAATATACAAATTGAAATAGAAGCAGTGCGCGCGGAAGGAGAAGTACCTTCCTTATTTACTGATATTCACATTCACTATAAATTATTTGGTGATCTGAACGCAGAAAAAGTGGAGAAAGCCTTGCGCTTATCTATGGAAACCTATTGTTCAGTGGTCAAAATACTAGAGAAAACGGCAGAAATAAATTGGGATTATGAAATTGTGAAATGAAGCAAGCAGTCAGACACAATATCTAGTAACTTTATCCGAAGACTAAGAAAACTCAAAACGAATTTTTCCACATCATGCTCTCTACTGGTCGGTTGGTGCGTGTATTGTATTTCGCACTCTTTTTGAGATGATAGTAGTTTTGAATATCGCCTGCCACTTTAAAGTAAATCAACTGCCCAATTGGCATACCTGCATACACGCGAACGGGATGTGTACAAGAAATTTCGAGTGTCCAGTAATTGCAAAAACCAACATCTCCTTTTCCAGCCGTTGCATGAATGTCAATACCCAAACGCCCTACCGAACTCTTGCCCTCCAAAAATGGAACAGTACTGTGGGTTTCTGTATATTCTTCGGTGACCCCTAAATAGAGCGTATTGGGGTGCAATACAAAACCCTGTTCTGAAATCTCAAAGTGCTCGATTTCATTGTGTTTTCTTGCATCTAAAATATGATCTTTGTAGCGGGCTAAATACTTACCTAAATGAACATCGTAAGAATTAGTACCTAGACATTCTCTATCGAAAGGTTCGATTATGATTTCACCGCTTTCTATTGCGCTAAGTATGTTTTTATCTGATAATATCATTATAATTTTTATGCCGTTACATTTTATGACATACTCTTTTTCTTCTATTCTTTTTAAGTAGTCCGCCCTGTTTAAACCACTAAGCCTCCTAGCAGCAAAGCTGCAAAAGACTTGAACCACAAAAGAGACAAAAGAACACAAAAGAGGAAAATAAAACTTTTGTATTCTTTGATTTCTTTGTGGTTAAAGAAGCCTTTTAAATATTTGTTTATCAATTGATTAGATAATACGTTCCCTAAAAGTCTTGTTTTTTTTGCAAACTTTTTCAAGTACCTAGTAAGATGAAATTTATCAATCATCAATGTCTTAGATTGAGCTATTTTAAATTTATTGCTAAAATAGATACGTCCAAGGTACTTATAGTTAAATTATTAATATATGATAAATAATTAAAGCTACAAATTTTGAGCAAGTTATTTCGCTCTTGGTTTCAGCCTCTCGCAGGAGGAGGGCTCAGTAAGTTAAATAGGTTTGCTTTCATGAAGGAGAATTATTGATGCTTTAGCTGAATTAAAGTGAAAAAGGATCAAGCAATCTCAAGGAGTGAAAGTTAAGACACTTTCAAGTGCGCGAACCACTAGCGGATGGGCTGCAAAAGAGTTATTTAAATTTATTCGTGTATCATTTCCAATGCGCAAAAATAAAAAATAAGGAGTAAGAAACGCTTTAAAAAATAAGTTTTCAACCGATATTCGTCAAAGTTTGAGCTCAAGTGATGTATGTTCGACACTCAAAGTTGTCACATGCCTTCTGCAATAAAGCCAATTGATAATATAAGCGCTTATTGGGATTTTTCCTGCCTGACGACTATCATTTATGTGAATCTGACTCTGTAAAAAATGAACTCCGTATCTGGATATGCAGTTAATTTTTTACCTTGTCAAACCTGAAACTGTCTTTTACGTTTCGCTAATTTGAACACCAAAAAACAAAATTTAATTCTAATTATGCAGTAAAAAATATGGTTCTGAATGATTTTATTTGGTCAGCATTATTTATGGAAGCTCACGTCTATTTTCAAATCATATGGGCGTCGAGCCCATATGATTTGATCAAGGTTTTTAAAGGTAGAAGCGGCGAAATTCGCCGCTTCTACCTTTAAAAACCTTGATTCGTTTGGAAGGACTCGACCTGTCCGCCTCACCGTGTCCGCCTCAGGCGTGAGGCTGACGTCCTTCTAAACGAAAACAAACGAAATTTAATAGTTGGCGATATCTTTCTAAAGATACTCGACCAAATGAAA
>JBCCRX010000565.1:0-3369 GCA_039201015.1 Bacteroidota bacterium
ATACCTAGGATTCAGGACTTCCTCAAATTTGGGCATCGCGCTGTAGAGTTCTTTGCCGTTTTTGTCTTCTATTTTTAGGATGTAAGTCGGTTCGCTGTAATAACCGTTGTTGGCGAAAGTTGTATAAGCACCCGTCATTTCCTGAACCGTCAAATCGGCTGCGCCTAGTGCTATGGAAGGTACTCTCGGTACGATATATTCACCACCAGGATATTTCGATTCTGTGTCTATTCCCATGCGATCAATGATATCGATGACTGGACCAACCGAGCCAATTTCTTTCATCAAAAAGACCGTCACGGAGTTTTTAGAACGACGCAGCGCGTCTCTCAAAGTATAATCTTGATAAGTAAATTTCTTATTGGAATTAGCGGGCATCCATTCTTTGGTCAGATAAAAACTACTCTCACCAGGATGAATGCTGTAAGGGCGGTCATTGACGGGGAAGCAAGGAGAAAAACCTTTTCGATCAATGGCAGTCGCATAAACAAAAGGCTTGAAAGTAGAACCCACTTGCCGTCGAGAGCGAACGTGGTCAAACTTAAAATATTTGTGGTTGATACCGCCTACCCAAGTCTTTACGTAGCCCGTCAATGGGTCAACTGCCATAGAACCAACCTGCAAAAACATCTGGTGATACTTGATCGAATCGAGCGGCGACATCATGGTGTCTTTTTCCATTTGCTCGTTGTAAGCAAATACGCGCATTTTTACTTTTTCGTCAAATGCTTTTTCTACTTCGGCTTGTAGGGCTTCCCATTGCTCTTTCAAGCCGTCGTAATTGGGATGACGCAGCACTTTGCGGTATTGACTTGCCATTTTTTCGCTAATCATGTTGCCGCGTAACAAGTCGTTGATGTAGGTTTTATCGTTTTCTGCCTCTAGAATGCGATCAACATCCACATCGCGCAGCCGCAAATCCTTAATGGTAGAGGCTAAACTTTGTGCCACTTCATTCAAATAACGCGGACGTATATTTCGGTAGCGATCCGAAGAACGAATCATTCTGGTGAGCGTTTCTGCTCGGATTTCCATTTGACGATCGGTGGTTTCTTGGGTTTTATACGCCCAAGGGTCTTTGTAAAATCCATTCCAGTGCTTAGCAAATTTGGCTTGCAATTGCTTCATGTGCTTAAGCATTTCCTGTTCGGCGATGCGCTGCATTTCTGGATGAATGGTGGTGTATATTTTCAGTCCGTCTTTGTAAAGATCGTAGCTGCCGTCTCCTGATTTTTCTACTTCCTGTAGTATTTTTCTTACATCTTTTGCCAGTTCTGCGCGGAAATAAGGTGCCATACCTTCGCTTTGGGTCGCCCGCTTAAATTTGGACATATCAATGTCTTGCTCCTTTAAATAATCAAATTCTTCTTTCGTCAAAAGATCATTTTTGTGCATCTGAAACAAGACCACATTTCTGCGATTTTGACTGCGCTCAGGATGATCTATAGGATCGTGAAAAGTCGGGTTTTGAAGCATACCAACAAATAGAGCGGCTTGCTCGACGGAGAGGGAATCTTGTGTGGTGTTGAAATAGATTTCGGAGGCGGCTTTGATGCCCACCGCATTATTGGTGAAGTCGAAAATATTGAGGTACATCGCAATGATTTCTTCTTTGGTGTAGCGTTTCTCTAGGCGTACCGCAATAATCCATTCCTTGAACTTTTGCATCAATCTTTCGGGGATGCTATTCGCGTATTTGTCGGTAAATAATTGCTTTGCAAGCTGCTGTGTGATCGTACTCGCGCCTCCTCTTTTGCCCAAAAAAAAGACAGCACGTGCCAGACCTCTAAAGTCAATGCCTGCATGACGATAGTAGCGTTCGTCTTCCGTTGCCACTAAGGCTTTGATTAAATTCGGAGACAATTCATCGTAAGCCACGCTGATGCGATTGCCGCCCGCTGCGTAAAAGCGACCAATGACTTCTAAGTTATCGCCGTAGATTTCTGTAGCTAAATCACTTTTAGGATTTTCTAGTTCTTGGAAAGTTGGTAAATCTGTAAAAGAAAGCCCTACAAAAAACAAAATAGTTGCCAGTACACCAACGCCCAATATGCGCCACAACCATTTCATCATTTTGGCATAGGTTTCCTTTTGTTGCTCCCTTACATTTGCGATTTGTTCCTTCATAAATTTGGTGTTGGTAGAGGGACTTGATATTTCAAAACGCAAAGATAAAGAATGATCGGGAAATTCTATCTTTTGTTTTTGTTAGGGCGCATCCTAAAATGTCGTTTTGTGCTAAGTATTCTTTTGTCGAATAGAATTGAAGGCGTTGGATTTCGTTCTTTTAACCCCTAGGGGAAAAATTTCGTTTTCGTATCTAAAAATTTGATTAACAATTAGATATGTCGTTCTCCCCTTCAGGGGTCGGGGGAAATTCATACACACTTTTCCTTATTCTATGAAATCAATTTCAATAAGAATTTGCTATTCGTGACATTTTGAGATTTGTCCCTTTACTAGACTTCATTGATCGCTTCTCTGGGATTTAACATCGCTGCTCGAACTGCTTGTGAACCCACCGTCAGCAAAGCAATTGCCAAAAGTAGAATAGCTGCTAGAACGAAAAATCCGATGTTTAGGTCAATGTGATAATTGAAATCACTCAGCCAGTTTTTGCTCAAAAAATAAGCAATCGGAGCACCAATTAGAATAGCAATCAAGACCAAGCGTGTAAAGTCTTTGGTAATCAAAAAAACGATATTTGGAACACTCGCGCCTAGCACTTTTCGTACGCCAATTTCCTTCTTCTTTCGATCTGCGGTAAAGGCAGCCAAGCCAAATAAGCCCAAGCAAGAAATCAAAATAGCAATGCCTGCGAAGCAGCGTGAAAGCACGGAAACACGGGTTTCTGCGGTATAGAGTTGCTGATAATCATCGTCTAGAAATTGATAGTTCAGTTCGTAGCCAGCGTTGAAATCTTTGTAAAAATCCTGCAATTGTGCGATTGCGGCTTGCTCTTCTCCTTGTGCCACTTTTACGATGACCTTATCCACCTCTTTTTCTTTGTATCGAATGAAGAAAGGCGTAATCGCTTGATGCAAAGATTCAAAATGAAAGTCTTCTGCTATGCCAATGATCTCGTAATTGTCTCCCCAAAGTCCAAACGTTTTACCCACTGGATTTTCCAAACCCATTGCCTCGATACCCGCTTGATTGATGATGATTTTGGTAGCTTCATCGCCATATTGTTTAGAAAAAGTTCTGCCTTCTGACATTTTGACTCCCAGCAGTTCCAACGCATCCTGACTGACCCATAAATGATTGAAGCGAATTTGTTGATCTGGGTCTCTTCCTTCCCATTCAAATCCTCCTCCCGTCGAACTCGATCTTCCAACGAAACTGCCCCACATACTCGAAGCATTCACG
>JBCCRX010000566.1:0-3360 GCA_039201015.1 Bacteroidota bacterium
CTAGCACATATCAGTTCTTGAAAAACGGAAGGACGAATTTGCCGATCACAATCTGTTTTGTACATGCCCTTGAGACGCGTCAAGCCCAAGCCTTCTGGATCGAGCCAATCTTTCAGACGAGTATCTGGTGTTTCATTGCCTTCCCAAGAGTTGAATATTCTTCCGTAAGAATCAAATTCAGGGTTATTGCAAGAAGCCAATCCACCGAACAATTGACCAACCACTTCTCCCGCTGTATTGAACAAGGGTCCACCCGAAGAACCACCCTCCGTTGTGCCTACATCCCAATTGGGAACAATGATAAACTGTCCTGTTTCCTCTACGATGCCTTCTCTACGACCAATCGCCGTTTTTTGGTAAGAAAAAGAAATGCGCTTTTCATCCGTACTCGGATGATGAATACTGATGACCGTATCGGGTGCCATTGGACTATTGTTCCAACCTGCATAAAAAGCACCGACACTGTCCGCAACGGGGGTGTTCAATTGCAAAAGCGTCATATCAGAAGCTCCATTATCAGCAATTAGGCGCGCGCCTGTATTGAATTGCTCCAAATTGCCGTCACCATTTTGTCCACTGAGTGCAGAATTGACTGGTCGGCAAGTCGAATTTTCAAAATTCCAATAGACGACAAGGCTAGCGGCATTGCGCGCAGTGACCCCACAATGGGCTGCGGTCATGTAATAAGGTGTACAATCTTGGCGCGCATTATTGACCAAAAAACCAGTACAAGATAGTCGTCCATTCAGAGAATATAAACCTACTGATTTAATGATGTCTCGGTAAGGATTGATGATGTCCCAACCGTCTTCCGTGCCACAGTTGACATCCAGATTGCAGCGTTGCGAAAGCAAGGATTCAAAACCCATAAAGTCGTGATTGACTGCTGATAAATGAAGCTCCAACTCCTCTTTTTTCTCCAGTGGCAATTGCACTTCTAGTACGACTTCTTCGCCCGCTACAATGGGCGTCCATAATTGCTTATCTGAATTGTTTTCTGAGACGGAAAAAGGACCTTTTACGACTTTTCGATCAGGTGTATAAAGCAATAATTCGCCGCCTTCGGGCATGAAATATTGAGTAAATCCAAAGTTGAGGGATTTCGCGCCTTTGGAATAGATGCGAAGTCGCCAAGTCGCTGTGCCCGATTTAGCATACGTCCAAATGCCATGTGCTTCAGGGCTAATATTGGTCGGATGTGTTTCTGCAAAAGCGGGAATAGCTCCTGTCTGCCTGCGCTCTTTTTCTTTGGCTTTTAATGCTTCATTGTCTAGTTCGGGCAAGCGAATTTGTGGGACTTCCCCCAAAGACAGAGCAGGCTGCTTTTGGGCAAGACTGAAAATCGGTATCAAAAATAAAACAGCTAATAGTATTGTTCTCATTGAGATAGGTATGATGATTAAAAGGACAAGATAAGGGTTTTGGGAGTAAATGAGAAGGAACTGCCTACTCAATTGGAGGGTCTCGTTTCATGCAACCGCTAGTTTAGGGTATTCGCAGAAACCCGTGCGGCTCGCGAGCATTTGTAAACGTGTTCCGCCACAGGAGGATGCGAAGTGCCATTTGGTTGTTCTAGTCATAGACTAGAGAGCTCTTACAGTCAGACGTTAGAAGCTAGAAGTCAGACTTGGAAACTACAAATTGAGGTAATCCTAGAACTACCAATATGTGTAAACTGGTATGAAACTTTTATCTCCTCTGATTTGTTAGCCAACGCATAAAATTGATCTCTAATATGAAAAAAAACCTTCTTTATATCTTCATTGCTACAGCAACTCTTTTTGCTGCTTACCTAGCTTACAAAGAATATGATACTTCGCAAAAAAAAGAAGATAGAATAAATAGTATCCTTAATGAAGAGAAGGGAAGTTGTGGAGAAGAAGAGTTTGGGTTCTTATTAAAAAAGATAGGACAAAAGTTTGAGCGGGTATTTTTAGATACCATTCCAGATGTACGCCTATTTGCTCATATAAAAGGAGCTCTACCCATAAAAGCTCTTAATTTGGATGTAGAAGGAAGTATCACTCCAGATATCACTACAAGTAAAGGGACTTATATTTTAAAAAAAACACAACATCCGATTGATTCTTTTCTGGGAAGAGATTTGATTGCTCAACAAATTGCTTTGTTCAACCTTCATAACTTGTATTTCATTAGAGACGAAAGTCAAAAATGTATTTGTCGAACAGGAAAATGGGAAGAATATAAAGAGCTATATTTGAAAATAAATAATTGGGATTTTGCTGATAAGCAAAAAGAAGAATCTACTTCTTTCACGGATCAATCTACTGTTTCTAAAAAGTATGACGCCAGATTGTATCAAGCAAACATCACTATTAAAATAGCTGATATCAACAGGTATAAGATTGCTAAAATTTACAGCTTAGACACAAATGAAATTGTTGAGGAACAAAAAACTATTCATCCCGTAGAAAATAAAATTATGTTTGGGTCGTTTCTTACTGAAGGAAAATATTATATCCAGTTGCACACATATCGCGGAAGAATTCATGAAACAGAGACCTTTGATATATACACTGATAATCAACAAATAGAAGTAAAATGCTTAAATACCTAATACTCTCTATTCTTCCATTGTCCTGTTTCGCTAATTTAGATATTGTTTTACCAAACAAAGGTTATACGTTCAAATTAAAAACAGTAGCATGTTATGATACAATATATGAGACTTCTCTAAAAAGCAAATTATTACATAAATTCACTACAGTAAGTTCGCAAATTTCTAATCTGGATCATATCTGTAACAGTTGTTTTGTGGACGATCATGACAAAACGAACTATGAATTAGCGGTTAAAGAAAATGAAGAAAAGCAAATGGTTCTGACTATATTGGATGTAGGCTCGCGTGACTATGATAAAGTAGAATACTATCCTATGCACCAGAATCCTGAACATTTAGCAAAAGCTATAGCAGAAGATGTAAGTATCTTTTTTGAGGATTTAATTTCAAAATTATCTATTAGTCCTCCTCCTAAATCTTCACATAATTGGATTGGGACGAATTATTTTGAACTTAAAATAGCATTAGAGAAGAAGATAGATCAACTAAAAAATAATCCTAATTACTTTGATCGGCATGAAGATAAGAAAGCAATCATAGAGTATCTGATTGATGATGCTGACGAAAAATTTAAAAAAGAGTTTTCTCGTCTAATGAGTGCTAGAAAAGACATTATAGAAGAAATCAATTCGGGAAACACTGAGCTTACCCCAATCAATAGGACAGTCTAACAATAATTCTTCGTTAATAAAAAAGGTTCAAAATAGATGGATTTTTGAGTAGCTTTCAAGGGGTAGTTCAGATTTCTAGGTGTTTGAAATGTTAAGCCACCCAAGAGC
>JBCCRX010000567.1:0-3353 GCA_039201015.1 Bacteroidota bacterium
AGGGTGAAAAGCATCAAAAATCTCTAATTTTTGATGCTTTTCACCCTTAAGAACCCCTTGGAGCAACCAAAAAATCCACCTTAAAAGATTTTTTGGTTGCGACTCCATGTATGTCGATTTTATTTTTTAATTGATACTTAGAACAAAAAATGACATTTCTAAATCCTAACTGTGTCATTCCTTTGATTTAATTTAAACTCAATAAACTCAGCAGCTTAGGCAAAAATAAGAAAAGACCAATCACCACTGCACCAATAGCGGTAATTAAAACGGCAGCGGCAGCTACATCTTTGGCTTTACCCGCAAGCGGGTGCTGATTGGGGGAAGTCAAATCTGTTAGGAATTCGAGTGCAGTATTTATAGCTTCTGTAAAAAAAACAATCGTAATGGTAAGTGTTAAAATCAACCATTCAAAATAGGTCAACCTTAAAAGTACTGCAAGCAAGATAGCTAGAGCGGCAAAAATACTATGAATGACAAAATTAGGCTGAGTCTGAAAAAGCGTTTTTAAGCCCTGAAAGGCGTACTTGAAGCTGAGAAGTCTTTTTTTCCATTCCATTTTATAGAAACGTGAACGCCTCGAATAAATGTCTGCTTGACTTGTAATAAGAGAGAAAATAGGATGATTTCAGCAAAGAATTATTGAGTACAAAGTGTGCAGATTCAGTAATTGTTCTAAGCGAATCAGATTCAGTCTCAGCTGCCTTCTGGACTATGAAAGCTATCCGCTTATTGATGATATAAACTAGCGTCGGTCAGGCTTTCTCCTTCTTGCAAGAACTCAAACGTTCCAACGATGCCCATGTGTGGAGATTCAGAAGTACTCAAGATGCTAAAAGAAGTGCATTTGAAGTGATCGGAATAGAAAATGTGATCCTGCGGTACATCTAGGAAATTAACTTTTCCATCAATGAACGAAGGTGCAAAACCAATTCGGCTGTCATTTAAAGCAGTATTTGTTCGGAAGGTACGAATCTCAGGCGACCAAGGTACTAAATGGTAATCACCCAAAGCAATTAGCGGCGCATCTAAAGCATTGCACTGATGACTTACGATTTCTAGATGCTCTTGGTTGCGCATGTAATCCGTCGAAGTTAAGGCAGGTACGGTGTGTGTGCTCACAAAATAGGCTTTACCAAAACCTTGTACGTGCAGCTCTCCAAATATATTGGGCATTTCGCCATAGTTGAATTGCTTTGCCGTGAACGCGTGCTTAGAAAGCACCGCCATACCATAGTAAGAAAGGCTAGGAACACTATATTGATGAGGATATTCTTTGGATAGTTCTTCTTGTAGCACCATTTCTAACATTGGATCAAGTCCTTGAATGGACAATAAATCCAAATCCATGTCACGGAACAATTCCAACATATTATCCAAATCGACATCGAAGTTATTGGCGTTAAAATGCGCAATTTTCAATTCTGGTTGATCGGTCGGAACGGCATAGCGGAGCTGTTGCCCATGTGTCGATTGCTTTAGGAACAAACAAAGCATAGCACAACAAGCAAAGCTGGTAAATGTAAATCTAGGCTTGTTCATCATGAAGAAAACGATGCCCAAACCAAAATAAGTAAGCATGATTTGTGGTGCGTGATTTGCACCCCAGCGTGGCAAGTGAGTAGGTGAATAAATACAAAGTAAACCTACTGCAAGCAAGAGTGCCAATGCGAAGAGTTCGATTGGCCGCGATTTCAATAGTGCTTTTGCAAGCATGATGATAGTCAAGTTGCTAGCAATATTAGATCAAATCGTTCGATAGTTTTTGACTTGTTGAAACTGAGATTTTGGAATAGAACGAAATACCGACAATTTAATGCTAATGTAACTAGATTCGTAAAATTAATTCTATGCGCGTATAAATTTGTTGAGTATGCTATGGAATTAGATAAAATAAATACATCAAGACTGAGGTATCTGACTAACTTGTTTCTTCACTGACGCAAATATATAATTTTTTTCTTATGTTTTAATTGCTTTCAATGTTAAAGTGAAAAGTCAAAGCATTCGTGCAATAAGGTATAGGTCGGGAATAGCGTAAGAGAGTAGTTTTTGGAAAATATAATTTTGTTTCTAGAGAAAAAATCAAATAATATACGGAATCAAGCAGCTTAATAAATTTTAGACCAAAGTAAATCTTTCAGTTGATCTAATCCTTTTTGGGCAACAGCTGATATAAAAATGGAGTCTATTTCTTTGGGAATTTCTGCTTGGAGTAGATTTTCCAGTTCTTCGTCAATTAAGTCGCTTTTTGTGATAGCGAGCAATCTGGGCTTGTCCAACAATTCTTCGTTGTAAAGACGTAATTCGTTGACTAATGTTTCATATTCTTGGTGAATATCATCGCTATCGGCTGGAATCATGAACAGCAAAACTGAGTTTCGCTCAATGTGCCTCAAAAACCGATGCCCCAAGCCCTTGCCTTCGTGTGCCTTTTCTATAATTCCTGGAATATCTGCCATAATAAAAGAGCGATTCTCGCGATATTTCACAATTCCGAGATTCGGCACTAAAGTTGTGAAAGCATAGCTCGCAATCTTTGGTTTAGCTGCTGTGATAACGGACAATAAAGTGGACTTACCCGCATTGGGAAATCCAACCAAGCCAACATCTGCTAAAACTTTGAGTTCCAGTATTTTCCATTCTTCTCTGCCTTCTTCACCAGGCTGTGCGTAGCGAGGTGCTTGATTGGTGGAAGACTTAAAATGGGCATTTCCCAAACCACCTCGACCACCCGCTACTAGAATGCGTTCTTCCCCATGTTCCGTAATTTCAAATTCCACATCTGATGTTTCCGCATCTTTAGCTACCGTTCCTAGTGGCACATCCAAAACGACGTCCTCTCCATTTGCACCACTTTTGTGATTACTGCCGCCATTTTCGCCCCGACTTGCAATCACATGCTTTCGATATTTCAAAGTAAGCAGTGTCCAGACATTTCTATTGCCACGCACAATGACGTGTCCACCGCGCCCACCATCGCCGCCATCTGGTCCGCCCTTTGATGTGGTTTTGTCTCTATGAAAGTGCGCAGAACCTGCTCCGCCTGCTCCCGAACGTCCACATATTTTCACGTAATCTACAAAGTTTTGCTCTGCCATTGTTTTTGTATTATATACTGTGTGTGGGCTAAAAAAGTGCATTTGATGATTTGGTAATCTGGTGATACGGTGAACGCTTGCTCACCAAATAAACAAATCATCAAAGTTGCTGCTTAGAGTATGTTTTAAAATTAAATTCTGATATATTGAAAATTTAGCAAAAATTTGAAATTAAATTTTGTAAAAATCTAGTAATCATCAAATTTGTTGAGAGCATTTGATTTTTATTAGGACACTATCAGGTTATTATGG
>JBCCRX010000568.1:0-3341 GCA_039201015.1 Bacteroidota bacterium
CCGCCGTCTTCGACGGCGGCAGATAGGTTTTTTGAAGCTCGAAATTCTAAGGAATTTCTCGCTTCTCAAAATTAAAACAAACTTAGCTTACAGTGTACTTAATTCTAATTGTGCAGTAAAAAGAGGACTCTCGGACATAGAGAAAAAATCAAAATTTTCTGATTATAGCGGAATGCGGTGGTTAGTAAATGCTGCAATAAAGTTTCATAAGTGTTGAAATTCCATATACTTCGCTGCTGAGGCAGTGAAGGGAACTTCAGGAGGGAGAGATGAAGGCGCAGAAAACCCCTCAATTTGCTGATTTTTAGAGACTTTTTTCTTTTACCGCAAAACGTTACAATCAGAAAAATTTCAATTACGTGTATGGTTTTCTGCTGTAAATCTATTTTTTCAAGATCAGTTTCAGCGAAACGTGGGTTCTAATGTCTGACTTCTAGCCTTTTTACCTCATCCTTGAATATCGTTATAAAATACTTTCTCTGTGAGTGCCGACCAGCCGATGGCTTGTTTCCGATAAGTCATTAGTGAATCATACACTTTTTTGGCGTAGGCATCTTGGGCAGTAAATTCGGCGAGGATATCTCGGGTATAGTCCTGTAGTTGAGCTAAGACTTCGCTAGGAAATTGACGGATTTCTACTTCTTTTTCTTGTTTTATACGAGCGAGATATTCCGCATTTTTGGCTTCTAACTCCAACAAAACCCAATGATTAATGGCATCTGAAGCCACACGAATCATCTCTTGTAAATCTACAGGTAGTGCTTCGTAGGCTTTTTTATTGACGATTAATTCCAGAACAGTACCAGGTTCATGCCAGCCTGGCGTGTAGTAATATTTTGCGATCTGGTGAAAGCCAATTTGGTAGTCATGGAAAGGTCCGATCCATTCGGTGGCATCTATGACGCCGCGTTCTAAGCCCGTATAGATTTCGCTACCCGCCAAAAGTACAGGTGTACCGCCTGCTCGCGCTAAAACTTTTCCTCCTAAACCAGGCATTCGCATTTTCAGTCCTTTAAAATCTGCGATACTATTAATCTCTCGATTGAACCAGCCGCCCATTTGTACGCCCGTATTACCGAAAGCAAAGGGAATAAGATTAAAATCTGCATAGAGATCGCGCCAAAGTGTTAAGCCACCACTACTAGTCAGCCATGTATTCATCTGTTGGGCGTTCATGCCAAAAGGAACAGTTGCGAAAAATTGGGCGGCAGGTACTTTTCCCGCCCAGTAATAGGCTGCTCCACTTGCCATTTCCGCTGCACCTGAACGCACCGCATCAAAACACTCAAGCGCAGGTACTAAGGCTCCACCTCCATAGACTCGAATATCCAGGCGTCCACTGGACATTTTGCGCAGCATATCTGAAAAACGATCACAGGCTGCTTCTAATATCGGAAAATTAGGTGGCCAGGTGGTGACCATTTTCCATTGATATTGTTTGTCTGAAATCAGATTTCCCGTCGCTTGCTCCTGTGCAACAGATTCTCCCGAGAGCACTCGGATCGCAAAAGGAGCAGCAATCGTACTGATCGCGATTCCTTTCACAAAATTTTTGCGTGACCACTTCATGTGGGTAAAGATAGGAAAATGTCGCTTTTGCGGTCCAATATTTCTACTTACCTTTGCGCTCCAATTCGAAATAGCTCTTTGAGCGTGCAAAATTCTACAAAAGAGATTTATTAAACAATCAACTTCTAAAATGAAAATTTTCATTCCGTTATTTATACTGTTCCTTTCCATCGGTCTATTCCAAGCCTGTGAAACTGGGGGAAGTGGCACGACACCCAATACATCCAATGTCCAACTGACAAGTATCGAAGATTCTGTTATATATGGCATGGGGGTCTATAATGTTGATGCTTTGAAAAATCAGTTCAAGATCGAAAATCCCAATTTATCTACAATATACAAAGGGATGACTGATGCTAGTGCAGAAGAAGCCATGCTCACGCCCGATGAATTTAACCTTATCGCACAGCAATACTTTCGGGAGCAGGTCATGGATACCACCAACACAACAAGTATTGCACCTTCGGCAGATGGGGCTTTAAATTCTATAGTGGATACGATGCTTTACGGCATGGGTGTCTTCAGTGTGAATGCTCTAGTGAATCAATTGAAAATAGAAGAACCTAGTCTAGCCGCCCTTTATAAAGGCATGGAAGATGCGATGAAAGATGCGGCCTCTTTTGCACCAGAAGAATTTAATCGAATTGCTCAAACTTATTTTGGAAGAAAAGCTGCTGAAATGGCAGAAGAAAATAAGCAAAAAGGAGCAGAATTTTTAGAAGATAATTCTTTCAAAGAAGGTGTACTCACTACGGAAAGCGGACTGCAATACAAAATATTGACGGAAGGTGCTGGCGACTCTCCACAGCCAACGGATGTGGTCAAAGTGCATTATGAAGGTAAACTCATCAATGGAGAGGTCTTTGATAGCTCCATAGCGAGAGGCGAGCCTAGTCAATTTGGCGTAACGCAAGTTATTCCAGGCTGGGTAGAAGCACTGCAAATGATGAAACCAGGCTCCAAGTGGGAGTTGTACATTCCAGGCAATTTGGCCTACGGAGAGAGAGGCGGACCTGGCGGTAGAATCGGACCGAATGAGACCTTGATTTTTGAAGTAGAGTTGATTGAGATCGTGGAGCAGCCTACGCAGTAGATTTGTATTAAGCGCGAGGCTTGATTTAAGGATTATGTATTTGCGGCGAGGTTTCAAGCCTCGTCGATTGTGGTTGAAGGGAAATTGGGAGCAATTTGACAAATTTATACGCTCACAAAAAACAGATTATCAGCTATTTAATTTTTTAGTGAAGATAATCGTAACGCATCAACTCTAATATCCTTAACTAAGGAAGCAGACATTTAAGAATGTATTAAGCATTTCCACTTATATAGTATGTTGATTTTAATGCAGCAAGAAGTTGCTCATGGATTTTTGTTACTGCTTTCACAAAGTAGTCTCTTTTAGAACATGCAAGTAATTTTGGGCTTTAAACTCAATACACTGTAAACTAAGTTTTTTCGCATTTTCAACGGGGGAGTTGGAGGGAGAAAAAAAGGTTTCTCAAAAACCTTTTTTCTCCCTCGACCCTCACATGCCGCCGTCTTCGACGGCGGTGGAGGGGTTTTTGAAGCTCGAAAATCTACGATTTTCTCGCTTCTCAAAATTAAAACAAACTTAGTTTACAGTGTACTCACTCCACTGTAAACTAAGTTTGTTTGTATTTTAAATAGGGGACTTGGAGGGAGAAAAAAAGGTTTTATAAAACCCTTTTTTCTCCCTCACCCCTTATTCACCGCCGTCTTCGACGGCGGCAGATAGGTTTTTTGAAGCTCGA
>JBCCRX010000569.1:0-3309 GCA_039201015.1 Bacteroidota bacterium
ATTCTTGGAACTGATCTTTTGCTCTCAGATTTTACCAAAAAGCCTCACCGTCCGCCTTAGGCGGATGCTTACGTTTTTTGATAAAATCTGAAAACAAAATCTCTAGCTCTAGAACCTGAATTTATTATTTCATCATTCCTTTGAAAACACAAGAATTTTTTTAATACTAAAATTTAGCTTTTATGAAACAGCAATACAACACAAAAGCGCGTGCTGGCATTAATATTCTAAATCTATTAGGCTTTGCATTAGCCGTTATTTTCACTGTAGGATTTTTTAAAAAGACAGCGCAGAACGACAATAACGAACGCAGCTATGTCAATTACGAAAAAGAGGAGAAAGCCTTGCGCTCGGGCATTGCTGAATTTTACCCAGCAGAAGCTAAAATATTACCAGCGAGGAGTAGTGCCAGCAAAAAAGTGCGCAGCTATGCTACATCAGAAAAGATAGAAAAAGAGCGTCGAGCGAGCCCTAGCAATAAAGCCATTTCTATTGAAGATTGGATTTACAGTTTTGAGGGCTTTGCAAAAGATCAAGCCATTAAAAATGGTGTGCCTGCTGGGATTTCTCTAGCAATGGGCATCAATGTTTTAGAGAACGGTGTCCCGATTCGTTCAGAGGCAGATTATATACGCTTGGTTGTGGAACCATTGAGACATCTCAAAACAAATGCACCTTACAAAGATCGTTCTGCTTATTTTAAGTATGCTGCCAATAGCAAAAAATGGGCAGACGGACTCGGTGCGAGTGGGCGCTATTCTTCCAGCGACTTGCGGAAAGTCATCCGACAGTATCGCTTGGATGTTTTTGACCGTGCGGTGAGAGATTATATTGTAGGTGCGGCTTCTGATTCTCCTGCTTTGGAGCGAAAAATAGAATATGTTGCTCAAGAAGCTAGGGAGCAAAAGATAGTGAATAGAACTGCTTCTACTTCTGCACGTCCCGCGCTTAGCCGTTCAGAAAGAGTAGCAGAATGGACCAACAACTACCAAGATGTAGTGGGGCAAGAGGTGGCTAAGGAAGTGGCGCGCAAAAAGTTGAAAACGGGTAGCTACATCACCGAAGAAGATATGAAACAGTTGATAGAAGAAACCAATGCTGCCACAGATCGGGCTATGGAAAATAAGCTGATGTTTTTGGGGCGAAGAATCAATAGAGAACACAAAGATGCCAGCAAAGTAAGTGATCTGACAAGGGCAGAAAATGCACAAGCAAGGGGAGAACGTTATCAAGAATACGTAAAGAGCAAGCGTAAGCAGTAGTTAATTTTAGCCCTGATTTTGAGTTGGATATGTCTGAAATTGATCTAAAGGTGCAAGAATAAAGTATAGAATACCAAACATTAAGTTACCCAAAAGCCTTTTATGGTTCTAGATGATTTTATTCGGTCAGCATTAATTATACTGTAAACTAAGTTTCTTTGCATTTTAGATGGGGGAGTTTGAGGGAGAAAAAAGGGTTTTCCTAAAAACCTTTTTTCTCCCTCATCCCTTGTTTGCCGCCGTCTTCGACGGCGGTAGAGGGGTTTTTTGAAGCTCGAAATTCTAAGGAATTGCTCGCTTCTCAAAATTAAAACAAACTTAGTTTAAAGTGTATTAATTTATGGAATCTTACGTTTATCTTCAAGTCATTCGGACGTCACGCCTCAGGCGTGAGGCGTGAGGATGACACCCGACGATTTGTAAACAAGTGGTACTTTGTGTCATTTGCGATTTGGTGTTTTGCGTAACATCAGTAATTAATGATGCTTGTCTAAAGATACTCGACCAAATGAAATCATTTAGCTCCCCTTTTATCCATTGAAAAAACAAAAAAATGAGCGAAAATATAAAGATCAATATCAATCAATCAGTCGCTATTTTGATAGATGGCAATAATATCGAAATGAGTTTACAATCCTTGGTAGGCAAAAAAAATGCGCTGGTTGACTTTGATGCCGTTATTCCTAAATTGCTGGATCAGAGAGGATTAAGTCGATTAATTTATTTTAGAGAAGGGCGAAGTATTTCCGCTAAATTGGCAGAACGGCTGCTGAATCATTTTCATGGTTCGGTCATTCCCTGCCACAAATCGGCGGATATTCCTTTGACGATTAAAGCGACGCAAATTGCGGGCAAAGTGGATACCATTATCATCATGTCGGGTGATTCTGATTACGTTGAATTGGTAAGGCATTTAAAAGGGGAAGGCGTGCGTGTAGAAATTGCGGCGGTCGAAAATACCACTGCACAAATTATGATTGATGAAGCCGATCATTTCACACCGATCACAAAGGCAGATTGTTATTTATTGAAAAGCTACAAAAAGCGATCAAAATAAAGCGAGGTACGCATGAAATTAGAACATATCGGAATTGCCGTCAAAAATATGAAGCATAGTAATGTCCTCTTTGAAAGCCTCTTAGGAGTTGCTCCTTACAAAATGGAAGAAGTTGCTTCCGAAGCAGTAAAAACTTCCTTTTTTAAAACAGGCGAATCCAAAATTGAGCTATTAGAAGCTACTAGCAATGAAAGTGCCATTGCAAAATATATCGAAAAACGGGGCGAAGGTATCCACCACATCGCTTTTGAAGTAGCCGATATTCATGCTGTTATGGAAAATATGCGACAAAAAGGCTTCCGATTGTTGAACGAACAACCTAAGCGTGGCGCAGATAATAAGCTGGTGTGTTTTATTCATCCTAAGAGTGCGAATGGGGTTTTGGTGGAATTGTGTCAGGCGATAGATTTATAAAAGGTATATTCCTGTATGTTCAAGATTCAGATGTTCACTGGTGAGCAGCGAGATCAACTCAATTGAATAAATCATCAAGCGTAAGTGATTCTTATAAATTTTGTAGGCTGGGTCGTAAAATTGCGCAACTACGTATTTAAGGACGCCGCTTGTATGCCCGCAATCTTGAAACTAATTTGATCTTTATAACTCATGTTGCACAAAATACCAAATTGCAAATGACACAAAGTGTTACTTGTTTACAAATCGTCGGGTGTCCGCCTTAGGCGTGAGGATGGCAGCCACTCTAATTCAAAACACGGTAGCTTGACAAGCTACTAGATTTCTCGCACTAAAACTTATAGCAGCAAAGCTGCAAGGGCTTGAACCACAAAGGAACAAAGGAACAAAGGAACAAACGAACAAAGGAACAAAGGAACAAAGGAACAAAGGAACACAAAGGAACACAAAGGGGGAAAATAAATCTTTTGTGTCCTTTGATTTCTTTGTGGTTAAAAAAGCATCTAAGTTTTTATAAGTCAATTAGTTATAATAGGTCGACCTTAAAAACTTTGTTTTTTTTGCAAACTTTTATAA
>JBCCRX010000570.1:0-3300 GCA_039201015.1 Bacteroidota bacterium
ACTCACGTTTCGCTGAAATCTATTTTGAAAAAATGAATTTGCAACAGAAGTGCTACATACAATTGAAATTTTTCTGCGAAAAATTTCAATTACCCCTCTAGACAGAGAGAAAAAATTTATATTCAAGAACACGCATCAAAAGACTAGCTTGAAAAACTATATGCTTCTCTAAATCCGCCCTCATTCATGACGCGGTTATTTGATTGATTTCAAATAACCGCTTTCCTTTTTGTAACACCTCGACATTTTCTGCATCTAATCGAAAAATCAATTCATGAAGTTGTATTCTTTACTATTTGGCTGTCTGATAGCAATGACTTCGGTTGCTTGTCACGGTCAATCATCACAAAATGTATCCACTAATATGCTATTTCAAAAAATACCAAAAAGCGAGTACGATGCCGCCATTTTGTACTATTCTGATAAAGCAGTGCAGGGCAAAACAGTCGAAGAGGTTTTGGAAAATTCCAAAGGATTGCTAAGCCAAGAATTGGCAAAAATACCTGACGACAAGGTCACTTACCAATATGGTTTTGGAAAGTGGACGGTAGGTGAAGTGCTGCAACACATTATCAGTTATGAACGCATTATGACGGAACGCGCCTTGATAATTGCAGGAGTTGTCACTTCTGACTTTAAATATCAAAATTATACGCAGTCTTCAACGGCAAAAGGTGGCAGAAATAAAAGTAAAACTGAACTGGTTTCCGAGTTTTTGGAAGTACGGGAAGAAACTATCAAAGCCTTTCAACAACTCAACCAAGAACAACTCCGCAGCATCGGACATCTGGACGGTTTTAAAACATCGGTCAGAATGATTTGCCTTTGTATATCAGGGCATCAAGTACATCATTTTAATGTTTTGAAAAATAAATATAAAGTTTTGTAACACCAGCTTGTTCTTAGCATCTAACTTTTGAAGACAAGTTTTCACCAGATTTCAATCCAAAATATTTCTTAATACACTTTTAATAATCAGTAAACAGAGGGATCAAAACACCCAGTTTGGTATGGGTAAGTTATGTCCTTTCTAAAAAAAATTAACATGAAAAATAGCCTTTTATTGCTAATCATACTCACAACTTTTTGGGCTTGTGATGATGACGATACTACAATAGCAACTAATCCAAACATCACAGAAAATGTGGAATTGCCGAGTGACTTGCCCAACTTGTATCGGCAATTTTATGAAGACAATGGAGGCTTAAATTACGTCACGGTCAATGGTTCGAAGATGGCATATACGGATAGTAAGACAGCAGCCAAACCAGTAATGATTTTACTGCATGGTCTGCCTGACAATAACTTTCTCTATCGAGATGTCATTCCTGAGTTGAAGGCTGATTTTCGGGTGATTGCGCCTGACCATATTGGTTATGGATTGTCTGACCGCCCTGATTTGGAATACTCGTTTACAACACTTTCAAATTATTTGGAAGAATTTGTAAAGGAACTCGACTTAACTGAAATTCATTTGGTAGTGACTGATGTAGGTGGTCCCGCTGGTTTAGGTTTTGCGGCAAGAAATCCAGATTTAATTTCGAGTATTACCATGTACGAAACACTATGGTTACCAGTAGATGATTTAGAAAATTCCAATTACGCCCCTCCTTTCCAAGAATTTTTAACCAATGTTAGAGCACAAGGGGTAGGCGAAGAAATTGTAGTTGTACAAAATCAAATGTTGGCATTTTTAAACCAATTAACAGTATCAGAAATGCCAGATGCGGTACAAGAAGTTTACGCTTATCCTTGGTTGGAAGAAGAAAGTAGAACTGTGATGCTGGAAACTTCTCGTTCTATTCCCGTAGCGGGCGAGCCTGCTGATAGTAAGGCGATGTTTGATAATTATGTAGCCTATTTAACTAATAATAATGTACCAAAGCTGGTCATTTTGGCTACTCCAGGAGCTATTTCTCCTCCCGATTATGTGGACATAGCGGTGAATACTTTTGCCAATATTCAGTCCGCTACTATTGAAGACTCAGGACATTTTATCACAGAAGATAAACCAGTAGAGTTTGCAAATATAGTTGCTGACTTTATCGCAAATCTTTAATCGTCCTTTCCTAAAATCATAAAATTTCAACATTGCCTTGACTTAAAAATCTTTATCAAATACGAGATAGAGACAAGGCTACTATAATTTATAAAGTCTAAAAAATGACAACACAACAGATTGCAGAAAATGTAACCGCCTTGCTACGACAAGGACAATTCGAAATGGTCTATGATGACTATTTCGATGCTGAAAAAGTAAGACACATCGAACCACAATCGCCATTCTTTCCTGATTTGACAGGCGTGGAGGCACTCAAAGAAAAAGATGTTCAGATGCAAGCAAACATCGCTTCGGTGGATGGCATGGAAGTAGGCGACCCGATTGTTGCCAAATCCCATTTTGCCCTTCCTTATAAAATGGCAATTACCATGAAAGATGGCAATAAAATGGAGCTCGATGAAATCATTGTCTATGAAGTACAAGACGGAAAAATCGTACTCGAACAATTCTTTTATTAATCAAAAATAGATAACAATGAAATTTAAAAATTCAATTTTAATGACCCTCCTTATGATTGTAGGGCTAAATTGTGCAACAGAAAATGTGGTAGCACAAGAAACACAAGATGCTATTATCACGACTTCAGCGGTTGCAGATTTATCAGCAGACCAAGTTTGGGAGCAAATTCGTAAAATGGACAATATTCCTGAACTTTCATCGGCGGTGGGTTCTCTCACATGGACGGGACCAAAAGGCGTAGGTGGAGTTAGAAAATGTGTAACTCCAGATAAGTCGGGCTATTTTGTGGAGAAGATTCGTGAATTTGATGATAAAGAACGGACTTATGAGTGGCAAGTAGTCGAGGGCGTCCCTGCAAAGAACGTAATCAACCGTTATAGGGTCGTGGACTTAGGGTATAACAAGTGTATGGTGGTTTTTACATCAAAGTTTGAGTGAAGTACTCCCCAAAGGTTGGACAGAAAAGTGTAATATATAAGGTGAGAAAGCGTGTTAAAAATGCTTTGCTTTGATGAAGTAAAGATAGGGATTTTTGTTGAATTATTCTTGATAGTTACAGAAAAAGTTCAGGAGCATAATTTCCCTTACCCTCTTAACCAACAGCCCTTCGAGGGTAAGGGAAATTATGCGGGCTACTGAAAACGCTTAGTCATCAAGTAAAAGCTACTTTCTTCCTTGTTCAAACACTTGTTTGGGTGTCTTTCCCCCCAAACTTTTATGAGGTCGCAATTCATTGTATCGCTTGAAATAACGATTCAAACTTTGCCAAGCCTGCTGTC
>JBCCRX010000571.1:0-3258 GCA_039201015.1 Bacteroidota bacterium
ATTGGCTGAAGCCCCCACCCCTTCAGGAATTTATCGCACTCATTTACAGTCATATTTTTCTACCCTCAGTCAATACCCAGAGTTGATGAATACATTCAGCCAAGTAGTGATGGCTGATTCTCCTCTACAAGTACCTAGCCTGCTCTCATATCAGTTAAGTAGCATCGGTTTAGTGAAGCTGGTGGATAATAAAGTGATACCTAGCTGCAATTTATATCGTCTATATTTTCGCAACTATTTATAGCAACAGTTAGGGCAGTTAGAACAGTTAGGGTAGTTTTAGGTGGTCAATAACTAATTTTTTTCAGCCTCAAACGCAGCGCGTACGCGCACAAAGACGGCTTATATCAAGTACGGATGAACAGTTAAATTAAACTGCTCTGGTCATCGGCCACCAATGATAGCAAGTTAATCCCTTGACTAAATCTTGTTGTTTTAACAGTTTTTGACACCGAATCACCAGTAACTCTTCAAGCTCACATAGCGATCGCGGAGTATGATTAGCAATAACTTCATTTGTCAAAGGCCATAAACGCTCCGCTGGTTGTAGCTCAGGAGAATGAGCGGGTAAAAAAAACAGGTCTAATCCTTCTGGTAATTTTAATTGATGAGAAGTATGCCAACCTGCTTGGTCTAATACTAGTAATACTCTCTTATTGCGACTGAGTTGAAATTCACGAGCAAAATCTGCCAAAACTCGATTAAACAATTGAGTGTTGGTATACGGAAGAATCCACCAATAATTTTCTCCTGACTCTGGATGAACGAATCCATAAAGCCAAAGCCATTTATATTGTGTTTTGACTTTTGCAATGGGCTGCTCTGCAACTGGTGTCCAGACACGACGTAAAACCGATTGTAATCCTAGACGATGCTCATCTTCACTCCAGACTTCGATGTCTGCTTCAGGATACTGAGCTTGAAGCCAAGATAATTGACCGTTTAGTTTTTTTTCCAGTCTTGTTGCTCTTGCAGGGAAATTTCTTGATGTTCTGGTCTTGGTACTTTAAGGCTATATTCCATCTGCTTTAAGTATTCCCATCCCCTCATTCGACTCACTTTTTTACCTGTGATTTCACTCATCCATTCAGCGACTTTTCGACCATTCCATAGACCTCCATCTGAAGCTGGATTAGTTAATACTTGATGTAATTGGGCTTGCTGTATGTCGTTGAGCAACGGCTCTTTTCCTTTATTTGAAGCTCTCAAATCCCCTAATCCTTTTTCTCCTTGGCGATTATATCGATTGATTAGCTGGTAAATCCAAGTTTGACTATATCCAGTCATCTCTGCTACTTGTTTTGGAGTTTTGTCCGTCGATAGCAACCAAATTATTTGATAATGGCTTTTTTCGATGACATTTCTAGCATTACGATACTTATTTCGTAGCTCTTTTGGACTTAAATGCTGAGAGAGAGAGAGTTTTTTTGGCACTTTTACTTTACACAAATGAATGTCATTCTATTTTAACTAATTATCCGTACTTGATATTAGCCCTCTTTTATGACTATGGGGAAAAATATAGAACTAGCAAGCAACAGAGAATAAACACTCTACAGACTGACTTTGAGAAAAAGGAGAAGCACGAAAACGATTCATACTATTGATTAACTTAGATAAACCAAGTTGAATATCTTGATTGGGAAATACGGATAACCAAGGTGTTATCAGATGCCAAAAAATTAAAGGTTGAATAATCAAACGTAAATTATTTAAAGAACTTTTCCAAGTATGACCAGTTTCCCACCAGGGATGATGAGAAAAAGGCTTTGAAGAAACTGATTTAAGAGTAGAGACTTGAGAATCAGAATGGGAAACAATCGTCTCTAATTGAAAGTAGTTCGCTTGAATACTTACTAAAAGATAACTACTCATCACTAATTCCCACCAGCGTTCGATACTGTGATAATCAGTGACTCGAAAATCTGCCCAACCTAGTTCATTTTTAACTTGTTTAAAAGCATATTCAATCCAATTTCTCAAGCTATATTCTGACGCAATAGTCGTGGCAATTTTACCTTGTTTATTGGTCATGATAAACCAAGTATCTTTAGGGTCAGGATTTTTATCTTCTTTCTTGCTTATTTGATAGAAGCGAATATGTTTTCTTTTACCAAAGATAATTTCTCGAATATATCTAGTTTCACTTTTTTTTCGAGATAATTTTTGTTGATAAGCTTTCCACCGATTGTATCTTTTTCTTTCCCTCCCGAACATCCAAACTTTGTGGTTAGAGCGAATCGCTACAATATACTCTAAATTTAATTGTTCCAAAATT
The DNA here is from genome assembly GCA_039201015.1 of Bacteroidota bacterium. Classification (GTDB taxonomy): domain Bacteria; phylum Bacteroidota; class Bacteroidia; order Chitinophagales; family Saprospiraceae; genus JAAUTG01. The sequence goes on from JBCCRX010000571.1 coordinate 2,279, forward strand.
GTAATTACATCTCCGCTTTCACCATACAAACTATCCGCTAATACTAGAGAAATGTTAAAGTCCCATTTTTGTAATTCTTTGATTATTTCTATAGCTAGTTGTGGTTTAGTTTTATATGTATCTTCTGCTTTGAGGCATTTTTTGGGCTTAAATATTTTAAACAGTAAAGGGTATGTTATCCCTTCTACTACGGCATAAGCATTAACCGAGACAATTCCATTTTTGGTTTTTCCTAAGTTACCGATATATTGTCTCGCTACATAGTCAGTTGTTTTTCCCTTTTTCGCATCTCCTGTTTCATCAAGACAAAGAGTTACTTCTCTTTCTCCGATAAATAATTTAGTCAGCCATAGTCTAATTTCTCTTACTTTTTTTACATTCCAATGAGATTCAGATAGGAAATGGTTTAATCCTTGACTTTCTTTTCTTCCTACTGCTCTTGCTATCTTCGGTAACGATTTTCTTGGTATCTCTGAAAGCATTCCTAGATGTATTAATTTAAATGCTTCATAATTTCTTACATCAGAAAATAGGTTTTGATATGCTTGGCAATAATTATCGATAAAACCTACTGTTGGTGATGCTTCTCTTTGCGGTGTCACCATGGGAATATTCGGTTCTTATTTTTTCTGATTTTATCACCCCATAGTCATAAAAGAGGGATTACTCCTTGGGGTAAGAAAGCCAAAGAAAAGGCTGAAGCATTTTTCTCTGCTGGAGACGAAGTTACCCTTGAATTCCCAGGAACAGAAAGCTTAGAGATCTGTTTGCAACGTTATCGCGGGAACTTTGGACGATTACTGGTTTTTGTCTACAAAGACAATGTTGATTTTCAAGAAGAGATGATTAAGGAAGGATATAGTCCTTATTTCGTCAAATATGGCAATGCTCAGTTTGCGGAGAATCATCAAAGTTATTTAGCAGCAGAAAGAGCAGCCCAAGAAAAAAATATCGGTATCTGGAATCAGCTTGAGGTTAAC
>JBCCRX010000572.1:0-3254 GCA_039201015.1 Bacteroidota bacterium
TGTGCTAATGGAGGCAGAAAAATCGCAATCCGCCTTAGGCGGACATAAGACTTTTTCTAACGAAAAGTAGCGCAAAACCTGTTCGCCTAAGGCGTAAAGATGAAGTCAAGAATCTCAGGTTATTTGTGCGTCGTTCCTTAGCATCAATTCCTCACATAAATAAATTCTGATCTTCCGCAACCTTAGTACATTGTAATTTAAGTCTTTTCAAATTTTAGAAGCGAGAAATTCCTCAGAATTTCGAGCTTCAAAAAACCCATCTACCGCCGTCGAAGACGGCGGCGAACAAGGGGTGAGGGAGAAAAAAGGGTTTTCCTAAAAACCTTTTTTCTCCCTCAAACTCCCCCACCTAAAATGCAAAGAAATTTAGTTTACAGTGTACTTAGTAGCAATGCCATTGACCTAAGGCAAATAGCTTTTTTATCCATTATTCGCTTAATATACTACACGTAGGTAAATTTAGCGTTATAAGAAATATACCCCCCAGATATTTTGCCATTTTGAGCGCGCGTTTTCTTGTAAAAATTGTTTAAGTATAGAATCCGCTGCTAGTGCACGAATGAATAATCTAATAGTACAACACTTAAATAGTTATCTATTTAGATTGCAGCAATGACCATAGTACACTGTAAACTAAGTTTCTTCCAATTTTTGAGAAGCAAGAAAATCGTAGATTTCCGAGCTTCAAAAACACACTTACCGCCGTCTTCGACGGCGGTAGATAAGGCTTAAGGGAAAAAAGGGTTTTATAAAAACCCTTTTTTCCCTCAAACTCCACTATTCAAAATATAAAGAAACTTAGTTTACACGGTAATAGTTTCAGCATGAAAAATAGAAGTAAGCAATTCGAACCAGTCACACTAGCCTATGAGAAAACTAAGACTGGATTCATCAGATCAGCCTATCTTTTTTGTTCGTGCCATTCGTGGCGAAAAAGTTATTAGGAGCATATCCCTTATTATTTTAAACAAGCATAAACAAATTTGAATAAATTTTCAGGTACTTTTACGCCCCATTCTTACAAGCAGAAAAAACAACAAATATGAATAAGTTTTGGCTAGGCCTAATTGCCATTTTTGCATTTCAGGTGTCTCTTTTAGCAAACGATTATTATGCCGTTCAGGTTGGCGTATTTCTAAATCCTAGATTAAGTGATTTTGGGAACATCAATGCACTAGGCTTTTTGTATGCGGAAGAAGACGAGGGCAATACCTATCGAGTTTTCGTGGGCGATTACGACAACCCGCAAGATGCAGAGCGCATTGAACAACAACTTAAACAAAGAGGCTATTTGGATGCTTTTGTCGCAAGAAGAAACACGCAATTTGGAACATCCGCTGCGGTCATTCAAGTTGCTACCAGAGCACCCAAAGATCAAATCAATTGGGAACGCTTCTTTGAAGTTGGAGAAGTATTTGTACTTGCGGAAAACAATCAGGTTAAGATTGTGACGGGCATTTATCAAAATCTCAACCAAGCCAAGGCGGATTTACAAAGGGTTCGTACTAGTGGCTTTTCTGATGCTTTCCCAAAAACGGTGAGTAGTGCCAGACTGCACGAATTAGGAATATTTGAACTTGGAAATTACAAAAAAGCCCTGATTCCTGGTCTTGAATTTGGAGGCAGTACCTCTATTGCTTCCGAGCGTCGAGACCCAGATTTTCAAGGCAAAGGAGAAAATGTCAATCCAGGTGCAGATCGACCAACTAGCTTTGGAGATGACTCTAACACTGGCAGATTGAATACCAACACCAATTTACCCAGCCGAACCGTTGCTAATTTGGCAGTTCCAAAAATTCGCACCAATGTTAAGCGGCAATCTGTTTTGGATTTACAAAAGGTCTTGAAACAAATGGGTACTTACCGAAGCTCTTTGGATGGTTATTACGGTGATGGAACAGCCAATGGCTTCCAACAAGCAGCAAATACCAACGAAACTTATCAGAAGTATCAAATCTTATCAAAATTCAGCGAAAATTCTACCAACACAGCGAGCAGCAATGTTCAAAATGCGATCAATCAATTACCAGAAACACCAAGCAATTCTTTGATACTGCTCGAAAACTCCGCCATTCCGATTGCAAAAGCCTACCGGGCATACTGGCTATTTCAAACCAGCGGTGCATCCTCTTCTGTCAATAATTTAATGAATACTGCCATTGCGGAAGCCTATCGCCAACAAGCTCGAAACAGCGCGCCAATGTTGCCCATTGATCCCCGTTCGACTTATGCTTACAATGACATTAATCAAGTGGTGCGCCATTTGACCTATATCCATCAATTGCAAAGCGATCGGCTGAGATTACCTTGCTGGATGATGTCCACTCACGGCGATGAAGTCGGAACAGCCTTGAGTGGCGCGGGCTACGAGTTCTATGTTGCCGAAGATTGCAATGGATTTTATCAATGGGAAATCACGAAGGTTTTGAAAACAATCAGCGATGATTTGAGCACAGATGCACCTACGCAGGACGGCGCAACCCTAAGCCGTCTATATTTAGCCCCACGTGCATTGAGTAGCATTGAAGTACAAGGTCTGACCGCTTGGAATGATCTACTCTGGCAAAATTTGAATGCTTGGCAAGGTCGCGATCCTTTACATGCAAAAATGGTAGCTGCCCTAAAACTTTCTTACTACCAGACCCAAGTTCAATTAGAAGATCACTTTATGGACAAAGGTTTTCCACCTGCACAGGCAAAAGGCTTGGCATTGGCTTGTCTCAAAGCGATGGTTGGAAATAATTTGGAGCGATTTGTTTAATTACCCTGCCCTGTTTAGGGGAGTAGGTAATAAATGAAGATACCCAAAATGGTAGTTTTAGTTTGTTCTTATACAAGGCAGAAAAAACGGACTTATGCCGTAGCATAATGCGTATCTTTCCAAGGCAGCAGAAGGGTAAAATAAGGCTGCAAGGTGGATAGATTATATTTTACCTACGCCCTTAAACCACTAAGTCCCGAAGGAATGCTAAAGCTATTTTCTGCTTAGATTTATCTTCTCATTCAATGGGTTTGGGAGGTTTGAAGCGATGTTTCCCACAGCTATTCTAAATAATCTTTGAATTTTATTTAGCTTTAGGAAAAATAAATATCTTTGCGCTCCTTTTGTAAAAACTCACGTTTCGCTGAAATCTATTTTGAAAAAATGAATTTGCAACAGAAGTGCTACATACAATTGAAATTTTTCTGCGAAAAATTTCAATTACCCCTCTAGACAGAGAGAAAAAATTTATATTCAAGAACACGCATCAAAA
>JBCCRX010000573.1:0-3228 GCA_039201015.1 Bacteroidota bacterium
AAGGGTGAAAAGCATCAAAAATTAGAGATTTTTGATGCTTTTCACCCTTAAGAACCCCTTGGAGCAACCAAAAAATCCACCTTAAAAGATTTTTTGGTTGCGACTCCATGTATGTCGATTTTATTTTTTAATTGATACTTAACTTGCTCTTTTTACTGTTATCTGCGTTGAAAAGCCTCGTCGTCCGCCTCAGGCGGATGCCTACGTTTTTCGCCTTGATAACAGAAAAAATACCTGCGTTAAACTCTCAGCGTTTATTTAATTTTTATTCCTTACTCCTGATATATCAGCTAATTTAGTATGAATATAGAAACGATCAGTGCGACTTCTTGAAGAAGTACTTTTTTCACTCCCTTACAGCTTGTCCTATTCATTTATTTGATGCAATATTGAGTAAAGAACGCAGCATATTTTTCTTGCGTTCCAAATAGAAGCGGCTTCATCGCAGCAGGGTGGAAGTGCTTTAAAAAACAGCTCAATGATAAAGGTAAGGGAATGGATGGGATTATACATGTGGACAGACGCTGCCCGATTAAAGGAGATTGAGCATTCTATGGCCAATTCAAAAAACGCCACGAGCGTTGCTCACCAATCTTCTGATACTGGAAGGAATATAGCTAAAAGTGCTAGTAAAAAAGTTGGAGAAGAATAGCTGCTATGACTAATTTCAAGGTAAAAGCAGGAACGAAAGAAGCAGCTTAGAATGCGAAGTTATTTAGTTTACGGTGTACTCAGTAAGTCGCACAACTCGTTCCTTTCTCCGCTACACTCACAAAGGAAACAATATTGGATTTGGCTGCATCTAGATCGTAGGAAGGGTTTAGATTGGGGAGACTTTTGATATTCAAATCCGTTTGTTTGTAATACTGTTCATTGCTGGAAAGGACAGGCGGCAAGGACTGAATGACTAGACGACCGCTACTGATGTATTTTTCTAAAATGCCTTTATTGTAAGATCGAATGTAATTGTTAATACTTTCTATTCTTCTACTGACCAAATTAGCACCATCAGTACCGCTTTTATCTGTGCTGCCCAGCAAACAAAATTGGATGTTATAGCCTTGCTCCAAATAGCTTTGTGTCCTAGCTAACAATTGCTGAAATCCATCGAAACTGCCTTGTACTTCATTTTCAAAAAAGTCATTGACTTCTGCTCTAAGTTGCTCCACGCCTACTGCTCTCGCACTATTCGAAGCTGCATCCAGATAGTTTCCTCTTTGGCTCAAAAAGTCGTCCAGAAGTTGATTGTAAGAAGTATTGGTAGTCTTGGAATTAGAGCGAGAACTAGGCTCGTCACCAGCGAAATAAAGCTGCAAAGGCGAAGTCAGTAAATCGGGCAATGGACGCTGAATTTTCGTGCTCAAATCAGCAACGAACTCCTGAAAACGATTGATTTCACTACTTCTGGTTTTAGTGCCACCCAACTTATCCGCAATTTGTCGCGCTTGCTGCACTTGCTCGTACGTCCAAGCATTGATTTCGGTACTAAACAAAAAGCTCAATAGCGTATTCCTACTCGTGCTGTTCAGGCGTTCGCGTTCTAGTGCATTCAGCAATCTTTGAATGACTTCCGTGTTGCCGCTGTATTTGGCGAGCAAAAACTGAAAAGCCATGCCTCGTCTTTGCTCGTCGTCTTCCGTAATCAAGACTTCCACCAATTTGGTAGCATTGTAAAACTCTAAATCGCTGTTCGGATTGTCTTTTTTATCGCCGATGAGGTGAATAATAATGGAACTTTCGGGTGTAAGACTTTCGTGCAATTCTCCTGCGCCTTCCCTTACTTGAAAAGAAATAGTTGGTAGCAATGCCGCAAAATCGCGTTTCAATTTTTCTGCTTCCACCTTTCCTTCTGCACTGTAATAGAGAATGCTAGAAGTCTTTGCCATGCCAGAAAATGGCTCGCCTATTTCCTCCATAGTAGAAGTCTCGTAATCCTTGGAGCGAATGTACTTTAAGATTCTCTGGAAGTCCGCGCGTTCGTTTTGATAAGCGTAAAGAGCAATAGTGAAAAAGCTAGGTAAAACGACACTTGGTGGATCATCGGAAACAATTCCTATTTCTTCTTCCGCTGCAATTTGAATAATAATTTTTCCTTCCAAAGAAAGATCAGGACCAATGGGTAATGGTTCTTTGACCAGTAAAAAATCGCGATTGGGAAATAAATTACGCAATTCTAACAGAATATCACTCGCCACGGGTCGATCGTCTTCGTAGTAATATTGCACTTCTGAATTACTGATTCTGGAGTCTTGTAGATCATTCAACAATTCGTAGCCCCTGTCTGCCAAAAACTGTTTCAAGACCAAGAGCGAATCATTTCCTCGTCCTTCGCTATTCACAATTTGGATGCTAAATTGACGCTGATTGCACCATATATTCGCCAGCAATCGATTGTCATTCAGGCTATCCAATTGTCGTGCTAAATTGAAAAAGAAACAACTGCTGTCTTTCTGCACATCTGCCGCTTCTTCTCTACTCAAAGAAAGGTCAAATAGATTGGTATTACCGCTTTCGAGCAATTGTTCGTAAGCCGATTTACTCAAATCCTGCAAGCTATCCCAACGCTCCCAATACGGAATGGCGAGATTCCAATAATCGACCGAAAGATTGTTCAAATAAGCCGTCCAGAGCGAGTCGGCTTTGCGCTCAATACGGCGATCGTCAATATTTTTATACAGACTATCAGTAGCGACAGTCAGACTATCCACCACATCGTATTGCTGATTGAATAAGGCAAAACGCGCTTGGTACTCATTGAGCAAAATATAGTCCGCATCGTCTTTCATACAGAGGGTTAGGGCATCTATAAAATCTGTATTTTCAGGAAAAATATATTCGATTGTTTCTTCCGTCCAATCTTCCAAACGTTCCACATCACTCACTGCAATTCGCCCTTCTACTTCTACTAGATTTGCGAATATAATTTCTTCTCCAACACACTCCTGCGCCATATCGGGTATTGACCAGATCAGAGCGCAGAGTAGCAACCAAAGCGGAAAAGCCCAAAGTGCATCTTTCTCAAATTCTTTGAAGCCAAGCCCACTCCAACCCCCTTTATAGACATGCTTTCTCCAATTTTCTGGTACAATAAAATCCAGCGTACTTTTGGGGCGATTGAGGTATTTAACGAGCGTTATGTCAGGTTCTGCGCCACCGTTGATATCTTGCGCAATTTCTGCTTCCAGTTGCTGTTTTCGCTTGTTGTCCGTCGTGATGAGCAGTTCATTG
>JBCCRX010000574.1:0-3223 GCA_039201015.1 Bacteroidota bacterium
AAATCCCATAACTATTTACGATTCATTCTTCATGCTTACCTCTACGTTTTTGGCGTAGCGGATGCCAACGGAGATACCTTCCCTGATGAACTGCACGAAAGAATAAAAAAGGCACTGAATTATTTGATAAGCGTATGCGATAAGAAAAGTGGACGAGTACCCAATTTTGGGAGTAACGACGGTGCTTTGATCTTTTCTGTCAATTCCTGCGATTTCAGAGATTTTCGTCCCGTAATCAATGCCTTGCATTTCTATTATTACAAAACAACATGGTTTGAGCAAGGAATTTGGAATGAAGATTTGATTTGGTTGTTCGGAGCAAACGCAGCGAAAGCAGTAGTTGATAAAACGAAAGTTAGTCAAAACAAACCAGCCATAAAACGCTTCGATACAGGAGGAATATATGTGTTAAATACAAAAGATACTTGGGCTTTCATCCACGCCGAAAGCTATCGAGACCGCCCCGCACACGCAGATGCTTTGAGTGTAGATTTGTGGTGGAAAGGACAAAATATATGTATTGATCCAGGTACATATCTTTATTACGGCAAGTCTCCTTGGCTAGACGCTTTCAAACACACTCGTTATCACAATACTATGACAGTGGATGGAGCAGATCAAATGAAACGAGCTTATCGCTTTACTTGGGGGTATTGGCACGATTGTGAAGTAGTTGCAACTAAAGAAACAGCTTTTTTTCGATATATGACCTTTAGTCATAATGGGTATCATAGACTATCCTCACCTGTTACTCATCAGCGAACGGTACTTTCTTTGGAAGATAGCTATTGGGTGATTATTGATGATTTGCTGGGAGAAGGGACGCACGAGTTTCTATTACATTGGTTAATCCATTCATTTCCAAGCCAAGCCATTGAAGATGGCATCAATTTGGAGACACCAGCAGGCAATTATCAACTAAGAATACTCAACGCCAGCAGTGAAATCAATGTTTTTTCTGGTCTAAATCATACTCCTACCTTAGCTAAGCAATCTAACTACTACGGAAGCTTGGAAGACGCAATAGCAGTAGTCTGTGAAGAAAAACAAAAATTGCCGATTAGGCGCATTACATTGCTAGGTGAAGACTTAAGTAAAGCAAAATATCAAGCAGGTGCTAATGCAATGATTCTGCTTGACGAAAAAACCAAAATCTCCCTGCACACTGTTCAGATGGGAAAAGTTATTCGAGAGGTTTTTATCAATCAGTCAACAAATTCAGATCGACTGATTAAGACCACTTTCAATTAGAAACTAATTATTTAACGACAGGTAAAAAAGAGAAGAGATCAAAAGGTCTTTTCTCTTTCTTTTTTTATTAAGCTATTTTTGCACAAGGAATAAGTCAAGTTTTCCTACGCTATTAATTAGCTATAAGTACTTGGACACATCTATTCTTGATTTATAACAGGACTATTTTCCGCCTAATTTCACTTTGAAAAGCCTTAGAGAACGTAGGCTATCTGCAGTTTTCACAGCCAAATTATACGAAAAATATCCTCTGTTCTAATTTCAATAATAATTTTGTCCAAGTACTTACATTATATTGAGATAAATAAAATGAACATAAGTATATTCGGTTTAGGCTACGTCGGAAGTGTTACCGCAGCCTGCCTATCGGAAATTGGGCATCGAGTTATTGGGGTTGATATTTTACCGCAAAAAGTCATTAATTTACAAAATGGCATTCCACCCGTAAAAGAGCCTCAGCTAGAAGAATTATTGGAAAAAAATATTACTGCTGGGAATTTATCTTTTTCTATGAATGTGGCTGATGCAATCAGAAACTCAGAATGTGCCATCATTGCCGTTGGTACACCGAGCGATGAAGCAGGTAATGTCAATCTCATTGCTGTGGAAAGGTGTATTGAGTCGATAGCGGGCGTGCTAAAGTTAGATAATCGAAAAGAATTTTCTATTATTATTCGTAGTACTGTACCACCTGGCACAACGATCAGGATGGAAAAGTTGGCTAAAAATACTTTGGGAGAAGCTTGTAAACTTACTTTTTGTATGAATCCTGAATTTCTGCGAGAAGGAGTAGCAGTGAAGGATTTTTTTGAACCTTCTTTAATTGTTTTTGGCTCTGATGCCAGCGAAGCAAAGGAAAAATTTGAAAATGTTTATGAAGGTATCGTTGCACAGGCAGAATGGTTAGATACCAAAACTGCAGAATTGGTAAAATATACCAATAATGCTTTTCACGCACTGAAAGTAGCCTTTGCTAATGAAATAGGACGTATCGCTAAAGCTTATGAAACAGACGGAAAAGCAGTCATGGAGTTACTTTGTGCAGATACTAAGCTCAATATTTCGACAAAATATCTAAGACCTGGATTTGCCTTTGGCGGTTCTTGTTTACCTAAGGACTTACGAGGACTCAAAAGCGTTGCAACTGCCAAAGCAGTTCGTGTACCACTTGTGAGGGCTATTACCGAGAGCAATGATGAACATATTTATAGTGTCCTCAATGAAGTCATAGCAAAAAATGTTAATAGGGTTGCTATTCTCGGTATTGTATTTAAGACAGGGACAGATGATGTAAGGGAAAGTGCTAGCTTGCGGTTAGTACAACTTCTCTTAGATCATGGTATTGAAATTAAGATGTATGACCATAATCTGGAAAAAGAAGCACTTATGGGAACAAATAGGCGATACATAGAAGAAATTGTACCCAATTGGGACAATTATTACACAGAATCAATAGAAGATTTATTTGAATTTTCTAGTTTGATTGTAGTCTCAAATAAAGAAAAAATCTATGAAGATTGGCTTGTAGAAAAAGCACAAAGAGGTAAAGTGATTATGAAGTTGTATTGATGTTCTCGGATGCATTAGCCTGAGACAGACAAGTTCTCAATAGCCCCTACTCACAACTACATTTTCAATAAATTAGAATTACATACTTTTTAACGCATCATAGCAAATTAGCAATTTTGTGAATGGTCAATAATTGAGTTTAGTATCATTTATTTGGTTCTGAATGATTTCATTTGGTCAGCATTATTTATGGAAGCTCACGTTTATCTTCAAATCATATGGGCGTCACACCTTAGGCGGACAAGTCGAGCCCATATGATTTGATCAAGGTTTTTTAAAGGTAGAAGCGGCGAAATTCGCCGCTTCTACCTTTAAAAAACCTTGATTCGTTTGGAAGGACTCGACGTCCTTCCAAACGAAAACAAACGAAATTTAATAGTTGGCGATATCTTTCTAAAGATAC
>JBCCRX010000575.1:0-3220 GCA_039201015.1 Bacteroidota bacterium
AGAAAAGAAACTTTCTGCGAATTTTGGAAACGGAATCCATACTTAAATGTCGATCTAATTTTTTGAACGTTACTAAGTCAAATTTGAGCGTACAGAAGTCAAACGAAAAAGATTTATTCTCTAATTTTGGTCAGTTAAAGGTAAGAGCTTGTTTGGAAATTACGTAATTGGCCTGTAAACGGCTCTTTTTCCCTCATTCAGCGTTAAAAAATGGCTTATTTATCTAGATAAAGGCGCATTTTTTGCCTTGAATGAGAAAAAAATAGCTCGTTTTCGACTCAAAGATTAAAATCCAAACAAGCTCTAAGCGATTTCTTCTAGAACATCCCCGTTTTGTGTAGAATAGGTAGTTGACTTTTGTATGCCTTAGTAATATTCTCTTCCGTAAAAGTCGTCAAAGTATTGCCATAAGCGATCAGACGCTGATTTAATAAAATGACCTTATCAAAATAATTGACAACAGAAGATAGATCGTGGTGAACGACCAAGAGTGTTTTTCCTTCTTTTGCAAGTCGCTTCAAGATTTGAATGATTTTTTCTTCGGTCATGCTATCCACTCCCACGAAAGGTTCGTCCAAAAGCAATATTTCTGCTTCTTGACACAAAGCCCTAGCAATGAATACTCTTTGCTGTTGTCCACCTGACAACTCTCCAATTTGACGGTCTTTGAGGTGTTGAATGCCCATCTCTTCTAGGGCGTTTAGTGCAATGGCTGTGTCCTCTGCATTCAATCTCTTAAAAACGGCTTTATGCGGATAGCGTCCCATCATCACCACATCCAATACAGTCGTAGGAAAAGTCCAATCCAAATCATTCTTTTGCGGTACATAGACCACCTTTTTTCGCTTTTCTTTTATGGATGCTCCTTCCACTGAAATGGTTCCACTATCGATTTCTGTCAAGCCTAATATAGCTTTAAAAAGCGTTGATTTCCCAGCTCCATTTGGACCAATGATGCCATAAATATGTCCAGCTTCCAACTCTAAATATAAATTGGTGAGTACGCGTTTTCGGTCGTAAGATACGGATAGGCTTTTAATGGATATAGTCGGTACTGCTGTCATTTGCTTCTAATTTATTGTGTCTCTGTTCCCTTTTCGCTCAAGAATGCTAGGCTATTTTTAAACTTTTAAAGCTAGGTTTCCAGAGTCTTAAAAACTTCGGAAATCTTTAAGCTTACTACTAGCTTTCTATAGGAAATGGAATAATTCTGATTCTAAGAGTTTAAGGGGGTATCCTTCTTGTAAGAAAGTATTGGCATCCAGTAAATCAAACGAATGAATTTCTGTGCAATAAAAATTCATTCGTTTGGGTTTCTTCGGACAGAAATAATTCAATGCAATAATACCAAAATTAGACGAAATTATGCAGGATATCAAATTGCTTATTTATTGATCTATCTGAATAACAACATACTTTGATTTGCTTTGTGCTTCAAAATAAGCTCATTTGCTGACCTTCTTGGTGTTTATTCAAATCAGGACCTCTCGTAATGACGGATAATTTTTCTTTCGCTTGCTCCAATACATAAGCCGCTATTTGCGGTGCAAGAATATTATCGGGTTCGTGTGGAAAATAATACACTTCCTCCAAACCTTCTTGATAAGCTTTATTTAGAATATCAATCCAATCTACTACTCTGGTATAATCAGTAGGATGAAGCCCATTTCCTACAAATCGCACAATTAGCTTAGAATTGCTAATTGTCTGATGCAAAACATCGCGTCTTCCCGCCACGTCCGTAATAACGGTAGCGATGCCGTTCGTTCTACAAAATGCGATCAAATCTTTCCAAGCAGGCTGCTCTTTTTGAAACCAGCTTTCGTGCCGCAACTCTATAGAAAGTGGAATTTCTGAGGGAAAGGCAGCTAAAAACTGCTTCAACAGCGGCAATCGCTTTACATCAAAATAGGGTGGAAACTGCATGAAACAACAACCCAACTTATGCTTTAGTCCAAGAATCTCTTTGCAGAACAAATCTATATTCCCACCATTCAAACCCAAATCGCGGCTGTGGCTGATGCTTTGCGGAATTTTTGGGCAAAAGCGAAAATCATCTGGCGTTTGCTCCAACCACTTTTGAATCATAGCAGCATTTGGGATGCGATAGTGCGTAGTGTTTAGCTCTATCGTATTGAATTGCTGGGCATAGTATTTCAGAAAATCTGCACTTTTTGTCTTCACAGGATAGACATTGCCTACCCATTCTTTCATGCTCCAACCCGTACAGCCAATATAGAATTTAGCAGCATTTTTGCTCCGTGCTAGAGCGTTCAGATACTCGTAAGAATCGGTGGTGAAGTCTGGTAAACGAAAAACGACTTCTTCTATGGATGCTAGTTTTCCAAATTTCATAGCCTATAAATGTGGAGCAGTCGTAATTGTTGGCGTATGTTATAAAAAAATGAACGAGTAAACTATCAAAAAGGCAACCCAACCATTTCTACAGACCAAAAAGTCTAAGGGTATAAAAACAATAGCATGAAAACTGTCATTTTTCTGTCTGGTCTTTTTCTATCTTTATTATCGGCCGCACTAGCAGATCAAAAAACGTTTAAAGTTGTCAAAATTTAAGTATTCTTGTATTGAGTACTGCCGACGGGTCTCGAACCCGCAACCTCTGCCTTGAAAGGGCAGTGACTTTCACCAATTCGTCCACGGCAGCAAGTAAGGTTATTTTTATCAAAGCAGGAGCGGCAGGACTCGAACCTACAACTTGTGGTTTTGGAGACCACTGCTCTAGCCAATTGAACTACGCTCCCTATTAAGAAATAAAGTTGCGGAAGCGGGATTCGAACCCGCGAGGCAATGTGCAGAGGCTTATGAGACCTCCCCGATGACCAGACTTCGGACACTCCGCAATGTGTTTTGCTATTGAACTACTGAATTATCGAATCGCACAATTGACGGTTCAGCAATTGTACAACTCATCAATTCAGTGATCAAAAAGTAGCGTTGGAGTGATTCGAACACTCGACCTTCTCTTTGTAAGAGAGACGCGCTAGACCTCTGCGCTACAACGCTATGTCTTTTGGACTTACGGTCTTTTGAACCACACACAAGTACTAATTTTTGCTACTAAGTACATTGTAAAATAAGTTTCAGTTAATTCTTAACTTCGCATTCAAAAGCGAATGCGAATGAAAAAGCAACATGTAAAATTGACAATTGGGGATAAAGAAATTTTATCGAAAAAACTGGCGAAAGAGACCTTATCTGC
>JBCCRX010000576.1:0-3206 GCA_039201015.1 Bacteroidota bacterium
CTTTTTGTCTTAGCACAAAAAGAACCAAAAAAGCCAAGACTGAATTTCTTTTTTATCGTTGCAAAAGCACCAAAAAGACTAAACAAAATAAACTCGCCCTAAGTATTGTTTTTCAAGCTTTTATTCACAGTTGGCGCCAAGCTTCAGCTCTGATTAGCACCTTGTTTTGGCTGATACAGTATTTTGTTTTTAACGCGTTTTTGGCACTTTTTTCACTAAAAGAAATTAGGTCGATTTTGATAATTCCTCAAAAAAATTCAAAGAACCGTATTTATTTTGGCAGTAAGTTTAGAATCGTTTAATTTAAGATACGGATAATCAAAAAAATAGCTTTACTATTCCTTCGTGCCTTAGTGGTTTAAATAAGGCAGGGTACTTACTAAATTTTACAATAAAATCTTTTTGATGATGATACTAAAATGGTTGGTAACTGCTTTCATTGTGTATGCCGTAGTGAAATGGATAATAAGACCAAAGCAAATAGGAACATCGCAGCGAAATAGTAAGAAAATAAATCGCCAAGAGTCGAATCCAAAGGAAGGGGAATATATTGATTACGAAGAAGTGGAGTAGCACTTAGAAAAAAGCTTTCACTTTTTTATCAGCTTCTCCGTGGCAACAATCGCTCCTGCTTGCATAAAGCTAAAATAATAAACCCCTGCGCTGAGGGTGGATATGTCCAATTGACTGATATTATTGCTTCTTTCGATATTCAATACTATTTGCCCTAGCACAGAATAGACTTGAATTTGATCAAAGACTGCGTTTGTTTGCCAATTAATTTGGTCTTTGGCTGGATTGGGAAAAAGCACAAAATCTTTTATTTCTTTAATGAAATCCTGATTGGAAACATTGGTATCTGATTCTAAGTCAGTGCCATACATCGCTAATCCACCTCGATAGTTTCCAACTACTACTTCTAGCTTTCCATCTCTATTAATGTCCGAAAAGCTGGCGTGGCTTCTGCTACCTTCTTTTATATTACCCATTGGTGCTTGCAGCAGTTCAAAAGTTTCGTTTAGGTCAGCCCCATAAAAATCATACAGTTCTATTTGCCCTTTCGCAGTGCCTGTCACGATTTTTAGACCTTGAGTGGTATTTACCGCAACGGGTGAGCTAAGACCTGTGACAAATCCAGGTTCGCGTGCATCAATCCTGCCAAAAATCTGGGTATTGGGCGCGAGGGTTTGATCTGATTGAAAAAAGGCTTCTTTTGCTGTCCCTACATTCTGAAAGTAATTCACATTACCATTGCGTTCACCGACCAATAAATCCAATAAGCCATCTTGATTAATGTCCACCAAATGGGGCGTACTGGAAGCACCAATGTCAATGGACATGTAATTGGGTTGAATGAAATCAGTCCGAAACTGTGTGGTGGAGGAAGACGTATTTTCAACGAAAAAAATAGACCCTGTTTCTTCTCCGACCAATAAATCCAAATCTCCGTCGCTATCTAGATCGCCAAAAGCAGGTGAGAAATTCCAACTTTGTTCTTTGAACTGCCTGAAATTCAAGAAATTATCATCTTCTACTTCATAAACAGGAGCAGTCGCCGTTCCTATATTTTTGATTAAAATAAGGCGGGGGTCACGATTGCCTGCATCTTCAAAATAGCCTACTGTTCCGACTACAATATCCATCAAACCGTCATCGTTGTAGTCCACAAAAGTAGGATGACTGCCACTACCAAAATCGAGCGTTTCTTCAGTTAGGAAACTTTGATTTTGTAGCTCGAAAATGGGAGATGCGTCTGTATTTGTATTTTTGTACCACCACATATTGAAGTAGTCAGTAGTGTTGTCTTCATTATTGGGTGTCACGACTAAATCTTTTGCACCATCGCGGTCTATATCCAAGTGAAAAGAAGCAGGAAACAAAGCCACTTTTGCGGGCGTATCGTAGTTCGGAAAATTAATATCTTGATCGGTAGCCCAAGCTTCTTCACAATCTCCTTCATTGTTCACGAAGATTAAATTATCGAAAGAAAGATCACCCAAAAGCAGTTCTTTTCCACAATTTTCATCCAAATCTAAACTCAGAACCGTAGAACCTGCGTGGCGGCTTTCTATTACTTGATTCGTATCAAAGCAACGTCCTTTTCGCTCTGATAAATCTATCGCTGGCGTCAGTCCACTTTCATAAAATCCACCCCAGCATCTGTCTTCCAGTATATAAATTAAGCTATCCGTACCATATCCGCGCTCCATAGATTGGTTTGGAAAATATTCCAAAAAACCACCTGCTGCATTGAATGTTAGTATGTCCAAATCGCCATCTCCATCCACATCATCCACTGCTGGATAGTCGTTCAAAGCCACATAGAGTGGAATACGCGTACCACTTTCCAGCGGAAAATAAAGCACTGGGAAGTCGTTTTGCGAAGGGAAAGGATAGCGCTCGAAGGCTAATTTTCCATTTTCATAGAAACCTTTATAAACGGTGATGCCGCTGATGCCAGGTGTATCCGAGAAAGCGAATATATCTTGTGCGCCGTCTTGGTCATAGTCGCGTAGAAGGACAAAATGCTCAATAAGTGGGAAATTTTCCGTGTATTCGGGAGCGAAAGTATAATTGGTAGAACCAGAGACACCATCGTGTAAAAAAGCCAAATGAACATTCGCTGAGCGATCAAAAATATAGAGGTCTTCTGCACCATCCTCATTGAAATCTACGGAAGAAAGCTGAGGCGTATTGATGCCGCCCACTAGCGGATTTTGTAGTACTTTACCATCAATGCTGAAGTCTATGGAGAGCCGTTCGTAGGTTTGTGCCTCTAGTCGAAAAAGTAAAAGAAAAGAATAAATTAAAAGCAGTTGAATTCTCATAGTTGATGAATGATAGTTTCCTCAAATTTTATTGGGCTAGGTGAAATCATTGGAATATCTCCAAACACTAAGTGTGTATCTTATTTGCAAGATCATTGAAGAATATCAATCTATTGAAACAAGCGTTTCATCCAATCCTCAAATTGTTCTGCAAGTTCGTTATCAAGGCTTAGAGCTTATTTGGATTTTATCGTCCTGATAATCAACATTTTATGGACCTGACGTTGAAATAAATTGGGTTCTTTGAAAATTTTTGTGATCTAGCTGTACGATTTCAGGCAATAACATGTTCTTTTTGTCTTAGCACAAAAAGCACCAAAAAAGCCAAGACTGAATTTCTTTTTTAGCGTTGCAAAAGCACCAAAAAGACTAAACAAA
>JBCCRX010000577.1:0-3187 GCA_039201015.1 Bacteroidota bacterium
TTCACACAGCTAAAAAAACATAATATTCTCTACAAAAAAAACCCCCCACACCCCCCCTCCCCCCGGGGCCCGAACACGGGGTGAGGGAGAAAAATGGGTTTTCCTAAAACCATTTTTTCTCCCTCAAACTCCCCTGTACAAAATACAAAGAAACTTATTTTACAATGTACTAATACACTGTAAACTAAGTTTGTTTTAATTTTGAGAAGCGAGAAATTCCTTAGCATTTCGAGCTTTAAAAAACCCATCTGCCGCCGTCGAAGACGGCGGCGAAAAAGGGTTGAGGGAGAAAAAAGGGTTTTCCTAAAAACCTTTTTTCTCCCTCAAACTCCCTATCTAAAATACAAAGAAGCTTATTTTACAATGTACTAAGACGGATAAGCTTTGCCCATCAAAACTTATTTTCCAACATAGAAATCAAAGATATACCCGCAGCCGCTCCAGAAATGAAGAGATTCCAGTCCCGATGTTTGACCTTGATAATATTCAGAAAAAGAAAAGCGATACCAACAATAAAAAATACAATCAAGAGCTGTCCCAGTTCTATGCCGATATTAAAGCCAAGTAGGGGAGCAGTGATATCGGAAGCATCCATCAACAATGCCTTAAAATAGTTAGAAAAATCCATGCCGTGAATGAAACCAAAAAATAAAGCCATCAGGTAGTTGCGACCCATCTTGGAAGAGGCTTCTACGGTGGAGGAACGCAACACATTGTGCAATGCTGTGATAAATATTGTTAGCGGAATCAAGAACTTGATAATATTAGAAGGTATGGAAAAGGCATCTAAGGAGACAAGGGCGAGTGTAATGCTGTGACCAATGGTGAAGGCGGTGACCAGAACAAGAATATTTCTCCATTGCTGGATTCGATAAACTGCACAAAGCACGATTAAAAAAAGAATGTGATCGTAGCCTGCTAGATTAGAAATGTGTTGAAACCCTAATTTTATATAAAAATCAAAAGAAGGCATGTCAGAAAGTTAAGCGATGAGCAGGTGCTTTTTTGTTGAGCATTAGGCTTTTGGATTGGTCGTTGATGTGGATATATACGATGTTATTTTGATCGAAAAACAAGTCCGTGAAAACAGCATTTTTGATTTCTAGTGATGTGAATGCCGACCGCTGCGGATGCTCAAAATATACCCACAGCGCCGTATTTTCTCCTTCGCCACTCAATTTTTTATGCTTAATTTTTAAGTCAATTGGCTGCCCGTTAATTTTTACGTAGAAAAACTGATTGAGGTAATCTAGCAAGAGTTGATTGGCTTTAGCAGGTTCATTAGGTTGGCAAAAGGCGAGTTCCTTACTGTAAGGATCAAAGACAATCGCTTCGTTGACATCCGTCAAAAATAGTTTGAGATTGATCGTAAAAAGCTGTTTGTCAGAGGTGTATTCTAATTCACATAGAGACAGCCTCAATGGATGTGTGATAGAGGAGGTTAGTTGGAAGGATGATCCAAATCCAAAAATACATAGCAATAAATACATTGTCTTGATATCTGTCAGTAATAAGACTTTGGCTTTTTTAAAACCTTAAAATTCGAAAGCTGTCAATAGATTAAGAAGTAAAGGTTGCACTATAAACTACTGACTTACAGTTCAATCCTACTCCAAATAAGCTCTTATCGCCTGCTGGATACTATCCTTTAGCTTGCATCTCTTTGGCGACTGCTTGCACTTCTTCAAATACACGAATCAAATTGCCGCCCCAAATTTTTTCAATCTGCTTTTCGGTATATCCACGTTTGACCAGTTCGATCGTGATGTTCATTACTTCACTGGCATCAAATACACCTTCTATTCCGCCGCCACCATCAAAATCGCACCCAATACCAACATGGTCAATTCCAGCCACTTTGACGATGTGATCAATATGATCCGCAACGTGTTTGACCGTTGCTGGCGGAGCAGGATACTTTTCGTTCACTTCTTGAAAGGCTTTTCGCAATGCTGTCCGTTCTTCGGGTGTCATTTCACTAATTGGTTTCATACTTGCACGCAAAACCGCAATAGCGGAATCTCTAGCAGGATTAGGTGGGGCTTCTCGAAGGTAGTCGGCTAGCATGGTTAATTGGACAACGCCTCCATTTTTTGCCATGAGTTGTAGCATTTCATCGGTCATGTTGCGAGGGTGATTGGTGACTGCTCTTGCGTTGGAGTGACTCGCGATAATTGGTGCTTTGGATATAGCAATCGCATCATAAAAAACACTATCGTTGCCATGAGAGACATCCACCATGATGCCGAGGCGATTCATCTCTTGGACAACTTCGCCCCCAAAAGCACTAATACCGCCGTGTTCAGGTCCGTTTTGGTCCGTAGCAGAATCCGCTAAATCGTTATTGGAAGAATGCACTAAGGTGATGTAGCGCACTCCTTTTTCAAAATAAAGGGCAAGATTGGAGATATCTTTTCCAATAGGATAGCCATTTTCAATACCAATATAAATGGCTCGTTTATCCGCTTTTTCTAGCCTGTAAGCATCATCAGGATTGAGTGCTAGACCAACAATGTTGGCGTTCCTTTGTGTAGAAACGATAATGGAATCTATCATCTGGAGGCATAGTTTCTTAGCGCGTATATTGCCATCGTCATCACGGATATCTTGTGCCACAAAAGCAGCAAAAAAGATCGCATCCAAGCCTCCTTCAATCATTCGGGGGTAATCCACTTTTGAGCCTGTTTCATTGGGGTCGTGTCGTTCTGCCATATCGAAACCTGGCTGAATCATGCGAAGCGGCGTATCCGCGTGCGTATCCACGGTGAGTACTCGATCATGGATTTGAAGGGCTTTCTGTTTCATATCCGCTTCCGAGAGCGTTGAAGATAATTTACAGCCGCTTACTAATATTGCAAAAAGGAAAGAAACAAAACGAATTTGATATAATGTATAAGACATAGGTAAAGCAATTAATTTTGAACGGCATATTTGATCAGAATTTCAAATTTACGAAAAAGTAGAAGAAAGCAAAGTTTTTCTAATCGCACATATTCATTGTAAATTCGTTGTGTTTGAATATCATTTTTCTGTTTGCCTCTGGCTCAGGAACGACGCACAAATAACCTCAGCTTCTTGACTTCATCTTTACGCCTTAGGCGAACAGGTTTTGCGCTACTTTTCGTTAGAAAAAGTCTTATGTCCGCCTAAGGCGGATTGCGATTTTTCTGCCTCCATTAGCACAAAA
>JBCCRX010000578.1:0-3185 GCA_039201015.1 Bacteroidota bacterium
GCGCTGCAGGACGGCTTCATCTATTTCATTTCCAAGACCGATCGAATAAAAAGAAATGCTTTCATCCACGCGACCAACTGCTTCCAAAGCGCGTTCTTCTGTAAATCGTGCTGCCTGATCCGTACCATCGGTGAAGACCACCACCGAAGCCGCCGAGATGCGATCATCGTTTTGATACTCAAAGAAAACGTCTTCTATGACTTCCACGCCTTTGATGACTGCCCCAAACAAATCCGTCGAATTGTCGCGACTAATATCGGGCGTGATGCTATCTACTGCATCGGTTAGTGCGCCTTTGTTACTCGTAAATTCGTGCAGTTCATGCAACTTATCTTCTCCGTCGAACCAACTGATGCCTACTTCAATAGAACCATCATTGTCTTCTGGAATCACGGAATTGATAAAGAGTTTAGCGGCTTCTTTCAGGCGCGGCAGATTGTTGTTGGTGACACTAGCACTTAAATCCAAAATCAGCAAAGTGCTGTATCCAAACCGTTGTGCACGAGGCGAGATTTGGCGCGCTGCTTCGTCTTCTGAGATCAATTTATCGTTCTCCAAAATCGCGAAATCATCATTCGTTAAGCCAGCTACGGGTTTGCCGTCTAGTGTTTCTACTTTAAAAAACACAGAGACCTTGGCGGGCAAAGACTCAAATTCATTTTGGACAATGATATTTAGTCCTTTTGTGAAAATAGGACCTTCTGGGCCGTCATTGCCACAGCTACTGAACAAAAAAATGAAGGCGGTCAATAAGGACAGGAAAAAAAATCGGGTGCTCATAAGTGATATTTTTTGATCTCTAGTAGAGAGCGTGATGGATTATTTTGATAAATATGGAGTCGAGTAGCTTCCATTTTAGTTAGAATTTTTGATTTTATTGCTTTGCAGACGTCTTTCTGAAAAACGAAAAATCAAAATCCAAAATTGCTACATAGATGCGAGAGAATGTCCAAAAGTCTTGTTAAAGTAGTGAAACGGTACTATTAAAGTTGGTAACGAGTGTTAAGAATTTTTAAAAGGCAAATGAAAAAGCCACAAATAAAAAGAGCGAAGCATCATTTGTGCTTCGCTCTCATAAGAAATCACCCGACTGTTATTATGAAGGAATAAATTTTTTGCTCAAAAAATCTCTCACTTTAGAAAAGTGAGAGACTGTAACTACCATTTATCAAAAAATCATTTAAGCATTCAACCTGCAATGGAAATAATTCTAATCGTTATCTCCTCAATACTTTAAAATATAACTAAATATATTTCTGTAATCAACAAACACTTTTTGGGGAAAAAGATATATTTCCATTTTTAATTTGGTGCAAGATAATAGCTTTTATTTGATACTTCCAAATTTTTATTAACTTTTATTTAATATTTTGCTTTTTTCTTTGCCACAGCTATCTTTGACTTGCTCGTAAGAATTGAAATCTGCAATAAATCTATTTCAAGGCACAATGAACAAATTAGAAGTCTTCAATAGCATCCATACGTTTATCTTTGACGTAGATGGCGTATTGACCAATAGTCAGATGTTGATTACAGAGAAAGGAGAAATGTTGAGAAGCATGAACACCCGAGACGGCTATGCCATGAAGTCAGCGATAGATGCAGGCTACGAACTCGCCATCATTACGGGCGGTCGCTCAAAAGGGGTTATTGATCGTTTAAAAGCATTGGGTGTGGTGCATATTTACACAGGCGTACGTCATAAAATAAAGGTCTATGAAGAGTTGATAGAAATATGGCAAAGTGATGAAAATGGCATTTTGTATATGGGCGATGATGTGCCCGATTGGGAGGTCATGGCTAAAGTGGGATTGCCTGCTTGTCCTTCGGATGCGGCTCCCGAGATTCAGCAAATTGCAAAATATATTTCCCCCCAAAATGGTGGGCAAGGCTGCGTACGAGACGTTATTGAACGGGTGATGCGGGTGCAAGGAAAATGGAAGACTTATGCTTGATTTTTGTAGCAAAGTACTCTATCAATGATTGATTATGAACTTCTTCCGCTTGATTCGATTTCCCAATCTTTTGATCGTCACGCTGACGCAATATTCAATTTACTATTTAGTATTCCTCAAAAATTATCAAGCGTATGAAATAGCGGCTAGCCTTAATTTTTTTCAGTTTTTTCTACTGGTACTCTCCACGCTTTGTATTGCGGCGGGCGGCTACGTCATCAATGATATTTTAGACTATGAAATAGATGTTGTGAATAAGCCCGATAAGATGATCGTTGGGAGGAGTATTACTGTGAAAAAAGCCAAGCAATATTACTGGTGGAGTATATTGATTGGCTTCGCACTCTCTCTTTATTTAGCCTTGCGCACTCAAAATTTGCCTTTATTGTCGCTCTATCCCACTGCAGTATTCTTGCTCTACGCTTATTCTAAGTACTTCAAAAAGAGCTTTCTAATCGGTAACTTAATCGTTTCTTTCTTCTGTGCCTTTGTAGCAGGCATTGTTTGGGTAGCGGAAAGAAATAGCTTTTCGGCATTGCAGAAGGATGCTAAAAGTATAGCTGATTATCTAGAAATGATTCTAGTATTTTATTTACTTTTTGCTTTTATTTCTACCCTTTTTCGAGAAATCATAAAAGATATAGAAGATATGGAAGGCGACCGCAGTGCCAACTGTCGAACCTTACCGATTGTCGTAGGAGAAAAGGGCGCGAAGGTAGTGAGTGCTGCGGCTGCCATTCTCCTACTGATACTACTCGGCTATCTTTTGCAGCAGCTTTCTCTGTATAAAAATATGATAATAATCACATTTGCTATCCTACTTATTATTATTCCGCTCCTTTACGCACTTTTTAGGCTCTACTCAGCCAAATTCAAAAAGGACTTTCACCACATCAGCCAAATGGCTAAATTCATCATGCTTGCGGGTCTGATTTTACTATTTTTGATTGCTTAGGAAATACAGAAATAGGTTTACTTTAATAAAGTTACTATTCGTATTAGGTGTTTAAAATGTAGATGGCTTTTCGGTGATTTTGGCAGGGCTAAAAAATTATTCCTTGATAAAATTTATTAGGAACGAGACATAAACGGCTCTAAATGATTTCATTTGGTCGAGTATCTTTAGAAAGATATCGCCAACTATTAAATTTCGTTTGTTTTCGTTTAGAAGGACGTCAGCCTCACGCCTAAGGCGGACACGGTGAGGCGGACAGGTCGAGTCCTTCCAAA
>JBCCRX010000579.1:0-3158 GCA_039201015.1 Bacteroidota bacterium
AAAGGGTTTTAGAAAAACCTTTTTTCTCCCTCACCCCTTTTTCGCCGCTGTCTTCGACGGCGGCAGATAGGTTTTTTGAAGCTCGAAATTCTAAGGAATTTCTCGCTTTTCAAAATTAAAACAAACTTAATTTACAGTGTACTAGTGTCGTGTAAACTAAATAAGTTTGTATTTTAAATAGAGGAGTTTGAATTAGAAAACCCGTTCTTTGCAATATGAAACAAAGCTCCTTTGCGCGCATTCCATTTTCTGCTAAGCAACTACCTTTCTTCTATGGTTGGGTCATTATTTTTGTTGGAACGCTCGGTGTCTTGATGAGCGCGCCTGGACAAACAATTGGTCTTTCCACTTTCACAGATAGCTTGATTGAAGTGCTTTCCATTAGCCGAGATCGCTTGAGTTTGGCTTACATGATTGGTACAATTTTAAGTTCGCTGCTGCTCACTCGTGCAGGTAAAATCTATGATCGCTACGGTGTACGACCACTTGCTGTAGCGGCAAGTGTAGGTTTAGCTATTGGGTTGCTTTATCTAAGTCAGATTGATGTTCTAGTTCAAAATAGCCTTAGATTTTTGGGTACTTCAAAAGTACAATGGATCACTTTTGTGGCTTTGTTCTTGGGTTTTCTGATGATTCGTTTTTGGGGACAAGGCGTATTGACTTTGGTTTCTAGAACCATGATGATGAAATGGTTCGATGAGCGCCGAGGTCTGGCGTTGGGATTCAGTAATGTGGTAATGGCTTGGGGGTTTTCTTACGCACCTATTGTTTTTGAATATCTCATTCAGTCTCATGGTTGGCGTTTGGCTTGGCAATATATTGCAGTTTCACTGGTGTTGGTCTTCCCAATTATTATCTTTCTCTTTTTTCGCAACGATCCTAGCGATGTTGGACTATCACCCGATGGTCAGTTCAAATCGAAAAAGCGGCAAAAGATTACTCGATTTCCAGTTGTGAAAGATTTTGTCTTGGCAGAAGCTCGACATTCTTTTTCTTTCTGGGTTTTTGCAGTCGCCGTTGCCATGACTGCACTCTACAATACGGGCTTCACTTTTCATGTCATTTCCATTTTTGAAGAAGTGAATATAGATCGCTCAAAAGCCATTCGCATCTTTCAATGGATTGCTTTGGTTTCCATTTCTTTTACTTTGATTTTGAGTGTATTGAGCGATTACATTAAGATGAAATATTTGCTTTTTGCGAATAGTATAGCAGCCCTATTTGCCATTCTAGGCTTCGTTTTTCTTGATAAAAGTGTGATTGCCTATTGGGCTTTGGTGATAGGAAATGGTTTGCTCACTTCTTTGTATGCAGTCATTAGCGCGATGGTTTGGGCGAGATTTTTCGGCAAAACACATCTGGGAGCAATCGTCGGGCAAGTAATGATGCTGACCGTTTTTGGTAGTGCTATTGGCCCTATTCTATTTAGTCAATCGCTTTCTGCATTAGGTTCTTATCATTGGGCGGCGTGGCTTTGCTTGATTTGTTATTTATTGGTCGGCTTTTGTGGCTTTTGGGTAAAAAATCCACAAGTAGCTCAACGTTAAAAATTTCTGAAATACACAAGTTCTCCTTAAACATCCTAGTTGAGAATTAGTCAGAGTACATACAACTGCATACTAATGACAACTACACAGCAAATCAAGCACCTCTATTGGCGCGCAGGTTTTGGTTTAAGTCCAAAGGAATGGCAAGCTGTTCAGTCCCTTAGCTTAGCGCAAGCCCTCGACGCGCTCTTCTCTCTCAAATCGAGCAGTCTATCGCAACCTACTCCTGTCAATATTGATCGCAGGGCTGGCAAGGAAGCAAGACAGGAAGCGCGCCAACTGCAACGTCAATCTTTGAACAAGCAAAAAGCAGCTTGGATCAAGCGTATGGCGCATCCTCGCGAAAATGCCTTACTAGAGCGCATGTCCTTATTTTGGCACGGACATTTTGCTTGTATTTCTAGAACACCAAAGCTAGCCGTTCAGCAATTGAATACCATTCGCCAACATGCCTTGGGTGATTTTAGAAGTTTATTGCTTGCTATTTCCGAAGATGTTTCCATGATTCGTTTCCTCAACAATCAGCAAAACAGGAAGAACAATCCTAACGAAAATTATGCGCGTGAACTGTTAGAGTTGTTCACTATGGGAACGGGCAACTACAGCGAACAAGACATCAAAGCAGCAGCGCGGGCGTTCACGGGTTGGTCGAGCAATGCCAGGGGCGAATTTGTCTTTCGCAGATGGGATCACGATGAAGAAATGAAAACCTTTTTAGGCAAAACAGGTAATTTCAATGGCAACGACATCATTGATATTATCTTAGCGCGAAAAGAAACTGCTCTTTTTATTACGCGAAAAATCTATCGCTATTTTGTTCACCCCAAAGTGGATGAAGCGCGAGTTTATGCACTTGCCAAGTCTTTCTATCAATCCAATTACGATATTGCACACTTGATGCGAAGCATTTTTGAAAGTGATTGGTTCTATGCTTCAGAAAATATTGGGGCAAAAATTAAATCGCCTATGGACCTGACTGCGGGCATTATGCGCACCCTCGAACTGGACTTTTCTTCTCCCATTACTTTATTGCGTTTACAGCGATTTCTGGGACAAGAATTATTCAATCCACCGAATGTAGCGGGTTGGGAAGGCGACCGCAATTGGATTGATCACGCCACTTTGATGATGCGCCTGAACCTCACCAACCATTTTGTCTCTTTATCACAAAAAGGCAGGAATCATTACAAAGACGAAGCCGTCGAAGAAATGATGAGCGAAATGAAAGCACAAAACTTTTCGCAGCAAGGGCGTACTTTTCTTTCTTTCGAGCCTTTTGTAAAGTTTTTGGAGGAAAAAGAACCAGAAGCCATTTTTGACTTTCTCGTTCATTATTTATTTCAAGTGAAACCAAACATTTCAAGAGCAGCTATTGAAAAATACGTCTTGAAAAATAGTAGAAGTCAATACATCCAATCTGTGATGGTGCGCTTGATGAGTTTACCCGAATATCAAATGTGTTAATAACTCATGTTAGAGTATGTTTTAAAATTAAATTCTGATATATTGAAAATTTAGCAAAAATTTGAAATTAAATTTTGTAAAAATCTAGTAATCATCAAATTTGTTGAGAGCATTTGATTTTTATTAGGACACTATCAGGTTATTATG
>JBCCRX010000580.1:0-3158 GCA_039201015.1 Bacteroidota bacterium
AAATCTCCTTTTTTATCCAAATCGTCCAGTAGAATCTGAAAATGCAAATGCGCGGGCCAATTTCCATTTTCGGGTGGCGGACCAATTGTTGCTATTTGTTCTCCTTTTTGAATAGCCTGCCCTATTTGTAAGCTATTCAATGAAATACGACTTAGATGACCGTAAAGTGTGTAAAAAGTAAGCCGCTCCGAAACTCGATGCGCTAAGATAATCGTCGGCCCATAATCTCTTTCAGCAGCATTGTCTTGAAAGCTGTGCACTATGCCCTCCAAAGGCGCGAAAACAGGTGTTCCTGCTTTCATCCACACATCAAATCCGAGGTGTACTGTACGCCACTGTGCGCCATTGTTGCCTTCTATTGCATAAGCGTCGGTGCTATAAAATGGACGAATTTCGGTGTAGCCGCCTACGCCTACACTCGCTTCTTTTTCTTTTAAAAGTCGATCAATCGTTTCATTAAATGCTGCTATAGTATCAAAATTGCTATTGTTGCCCAAGTCCAAGCTATCTACCCCCAAGTCCAGATAAGTTATTGGTTGTTTCTCTAAATCAATCACCGAAAAAAGTTCGTTTTTTTCTTTCCTTAGCCAAGAATAAAACAGCTCATTTTTTGGGCAGGCCTCCCAGCCACAAGCCGAGCGGAAATGATAATGTGCCAAGTCAGGAGAAAAGACATACAGTTTTTCCAGCAGTTCCCAAGCGGGTCGCTCGCTGATGAATAAATATTCATTGTCGGGTGCTTGATGTTTGTGGTAGGCAGCATTAGCGACGGTAATCATCAAGCGAGCCGCAATCAAGTAAAATAGGACTTCCACTTCTTTTTCTTCCAATGGAAATGTTTGATGGAAGCCGCGTGCCACTTCGCACATAGCAGCTATGGGATTATTCATTTTCATGCCCGCATAGGCGCAAGCAATCGCCAATTCATTGATCGTTTCCGTGTAAATGGCATCCCCAAAATCAATGATACCCGAAATGGAAGTACCATTTTGAGTCAATAAATTGTGTTCGTGCGCATCGTTGTAGTTGATGCCTTTTCGCAAATAAGATAATTTGGGCAAGGCTTTTTCTTCAAAAAGTGTCCAAAAATATTTCGCTATTTGCTTTTCTGTTGGTGTATTGAAATATTGCTCGTAAATACGCGAATTTAAGCTTTCACTCGGATTCCATTTGTAGCTTCGATGCGCGTAAGGATGATCGAAGTCTTGTAGCGTTTGGCAGAGAGTAGCGGCACTTTTTCCCCAAGATTGCAAAAGCGCAGTGCTCCTATGTTGCCAATCGTCTATCATTTTGCCTGCCACCCAAGTTTGCAGCCTCAAATATTGTCGCGGCGCAATTGCTACCCAATCCTGACCGTCTTTAGTTTTCACAACTTTTGGCACTTGAAAAGGCAGTTCTTTCGCTCCCAAATGCTGCATGATTTTGGCTTGAAAATCAACGGCTTGAGAAGCTGTATTTGGACGGCTGATCTTCAACGTGTAGGCTCGACCACTTTCTGTTTGAAGCCAATAATTATGATCTACTTCGCCTGCGAGTGGTTTGGCTTTGGCGGATATGTTGTAGTGTTGAAAGGCGAGTTGTTCTATTTGTTGAAGCGTGAAAGCGGACATGAATGTGTTTTAGTGCTAAGGTAGGATTTTGCTGGCGCAGCCTTTAATAATATTATTCGTGTGTATAATAAATCGCACAGATATTCAATTTTATACAAAATGTAGCTTGTTTTGGATTGGTATGGACGTCGAGTCCATATCAATCCATCAAGGTTTAAAAAGGATAAAAATTGGCTTTTCAGCCAATTTTTATCCTTTTTAAACCTTAATCAAATCGATTTGGCTCGATGCCAAATTGATTTAAAACGAATGGAATTTTGACTTTTCACCTCCATCTTTTTGTAAAAGTACAATTTGTTGTACACACATATCATTCTTCCAGCTTTCTCAGATATGTATTCACTAGCTCCCTAATTTTTTCATCTTCGTCATTGATGTATTCCCTAAGAATCAGCTCAGATTTTCTTGCATCCAAATGATAGAGTGATTTTAGTAAATCGTAGGTATTATAGCTGTATTTTTCATCGACACAAAGCGTATCCGTTCTTAAAGAAGCGAGGTAATCGAAAGCTTCGGGATGTCTTTGCTCTGCTAGAGCCCTTATAGCAGTTCCCCTCACCCTACAAGCCGAAGATTTTTCCGCGCGTTTAGTGGCACATATACAAGGAGCATCTGGCAAAATCTTTGCTGCATATTTGTAAAATTGATAGACCTCTTCGTTTTTATCAAATTTGCTAAGTACGCTTATTTTTTCCTCTAGCATATATCCTATTCTACAAGACTGTTCCGTATTCCAATCACTTAAATAATGCGGAATAACACGTTCATCTTCAATGTGCGAAAGCGAACGAGCTGCTCTGTATATTCCTCTATCCACCTGCTTACTCAGAGTATCTAATAGTATTCCAAATTTTTCATATTCTTTTGGAATAATTACGATTTCATCACTGTGATTTCTAACGATCCTTGAAGCTGAAGCACCTTCTGCATTTTTTGCTATCACAATGTAGCGTTTCAAATCAATTTTAAAAGTCCCTATGGTATCTAAGCTAAAAAAGTCATTCACACAAACAAAATCTGTCCGTCCCACATTCTGAGGAATCGGGCTGTAAATGACTCTTCCAAGACCTAATCCAATACCTGGCTTATATTTATATTTCTTTCCAGATTGTTGATGTACCGCTTCAAGAGAGACGTAGAAATATTGTGGATAGACTTCTCTGCCATTACCATAATAGTATAACTCTTTCCCTTCTTTTACACTAATATTAAACTCAATCATGATCGGTTCATCTAGCATAAAGGTATCTTTCACTGGTCGCATAGAGGTCATAACGAAGTCTTCTACTTGATTTGGAGAAGTATATATTTTATTAGAACAGTCGGAAAAAAGGATTAAAAAAGGGATGAAGAACAGAATTTGACGTTTTACCATTGTGCGAGATTTTGGTTTAAGATGAATTTATTTGGCTCTAAATGATTTCATTTGGTCGAGTATCTTTAGAAAGATATCGCCAACTATTAAATTTCGTTTGTTTTCGTTTAGAAGGACGTCGAGTCCTTCCAAACGAATCAAGGTTTTTTAAAGGTAGAAGCGGCGAAATTCGC
>JBCCRX010000581.1:0-3116 GCA_039201015.1 Bacteroidota bacterium
ACCCATTTTTAATTTTCTCCCAAACTACTACTGCCTTGCTCATCAGTCAGGTAACACAGGCTATCTTCCCTCTTCGCGCCTTGTATTAGTTCGCGATAATTCTTAAAAATTTGGGTACTTTATTTATTACACATTCCCTTACGAACTCTTTTTAAAGCAAGAGAAGTCGTCATGTAGAAGCCTGATAAGCAGTAGAGAAATCTGATTATCGGGCTTCATCAGTCTATTATACTTCCCAGTTCTTCAAAAGATTCAATGACATAATCTGCAAATTTGGCTATTTTCTTATGCCTCGACTTACGCTGTATGGTCTTCATGCCCAATTGCTTTCCTGCTTTGATTTCAGATGCTGGATTATCACCAATTACGTAGATTTCCTTAGGATCTTTCTTCGTCTCGAAGAGTATTTGCTTGAAAATGTCCATTTTATGCTGTCTTGGCGTCTGACGAGGATCATCAATAAAGATAGCATCAAAGTCATTTTCTATACCGAGCGCTTTGACCACAAGTCCAATCGTAAAACAATATTAGCAACAAACCTTTTCGTTGTATAAAGGCAAAATGATCTGAGCAATGCTCTGTTAGTTTTTCGTTTATTTTGAGCCAACAGCCAATTGCTAACAGCCAATAACAACTTCCTACTTTCCACATCGCTACATGAAAAGAGGGCTGAAAAATATATGGTTTTCCTTTCCAGTACAATTGCTAGTGCTGCACTTTAAGTACAATTTGCTACTAACGGTCATTTGGTTGCTCATCGGCAGCTTTATCACGGGCAAAGTGGCGCCGATGTATGGCATCAAATATTTGTTCTGGACGCCAGAGTATTTGGGCGTAGTGGACTTTTGGAGCTTTTTTTTCTTAGGCGTTGGTTTTGCCAGTTTCACCATGACTTGGAACCTGACAACCTATATGCTTTCTGCACATCATTTTCCCTTTTTGGCTTCACTTGCACGTCCTTTCACCAAGTTTTGCATCAACAACTTTATCCTTCCTTTCTTCTACATCGGCATGATTCTGTTTTATCACATCCGATTTGAAATTCAAGAACAGCAGTTCAGTTATGAAAGCACTTTTTACAACATTTTTGGTTTTCTTTTTGGACTGATTAGTACGGTCTTGTTGTTGATTGCCTACTTCATTTATACCAACAAAAATATCTTTGCTTTCACAGACGAAGAGGTAGAGAATCTACCCCCTAATCGCATGCGCTCTGTTGGTCCAGGAAGGGGATTCAGCATTCACGAAATCCGTTCCGAGCGCAAAGGTAGAAAGGTAGAATACTACCTCACTGAATCTTTTGTTCCAAGGCGAGTACGGAGTGTATCGCATTATAGTATAAAGGTTTTGCAGCGCGTTTTCAAGCAAAACCACTCCAACGCACTTGCAGTGCAAATGACCAGTTTGTTTGTGTTGGTTGCTTTGGGATTGCTAATAGAGCATCCAATGTTCCGAATACCTGCTGGCACGAGTATTTTCTTGTTGTTCGGCATTGCGATTACTTTAATTGGGGCGATTATTTATTGGTTTCACCGCTGGAGTTTGACCGTCTTTGTAGCCCTTTTTGTCGTCCTTAATTTTATGACCAAACAAGGCTGGTTCAATCACGAAAACAAAGCTTATGGATTGGATTATTCTAGCGAACGTCCCGCTTACGAGTACGCCAATTTAGAACGTATTTTTTCAGAAAAAGCCAAAGAAAAAGACATTGGCAATACTATTCAAATTTTAGAAAGGTGGAAACAAAAAACGGGCGAGCAAAAGCCGAAAATGTTACTTTTGGGCGTAAGTGGGGGAGGCTTAAAAGCAACGACTTGGACGATGCAGGTGCTGCGCGTGGCGGACAGTCTCTCCAATGGGAAGTTGATGCAGCAAACCGCACTGATGTCAGGGGCTTCTGGTGGTATGATGGGTATGGCTTACTTCAGAGACTTGTATTATCGAAACCACTTAGGCGAGTCCATTGATTTATATAAAAAATCCCACATCAATGATGTTTCTAGAGATTTACTGAACTCCGTTGCTTTTACTATAGTAACCAACGATATTTTTATTCCAAAAGGAAAATTCAACATTTCAGATAAAGCCTATACGAAAGACAGAGGCTATATTTTTGAGCAACAGTTTAACGAAAATACGCATCGCCGATTAGATCGAAAGTTAGCGGACTATGCCGAGGCAGAAAAAAATGCAGACATCCCATTGATGTTTTTGACGCCTTATATCATTAATGATGCACGCCGTTTGATTATCTCTACACAGCCCGTTTCTTATATGACTGCGCCTCCAAATGCTAGCAATGCCGTGGACATAGATGCTATTGATTTTCAGAGATTTTTTGCCAAGCAGCAAGCCGATAGTCTTCGTTTTCTTTCTGCTTTGCGCATGAATGCCACTTATCCCTACGTCTTGCCCAATGTGACATTGCCGACCAGTCCAGATATAGAAGTGATGGATGCCGGCTACAGAGATAATTTCGGATACGAGAGCATTGCGCGCTTTGTGAGTGTTTTCAGAGATTGGATCCAAGAAAATACGAGTGGCGTTGTGGTACTTTCCATAAGAGTGGTCAAAAGAGGCAGTCGCGAAATAGAAACCACCGATCACGACGGCATTTTTAAATCCATGCTCGATCCATTAGGCATCGCTGGGAAGATCATTCAATTGCAGGATTACGAGCACGACATGTATATTAGTTTGATGGAGCAATTGCTAGGCAAAAATAAGTTTGAAGTCATTCCATTTCTTTATGAACCCACCACGCGCAACGAAGAAGCCTCCATGACTTTTCATTTGACACCAAAAGAAAAAGAGGACATTTTGAGTGCCATTACTGCACCTGCGAATAGTAAAAGTTTAGCGCGTTTTCAGGAACTTTTTAATGAAAAGGAGTGAGTCTTATTATCAATTGACCCTTTACCAGAATGTCGCCAACTTAAAGGGTTTCACAATGACGGGCAACTAGAGTTTGCCTGTCATCTGAAAGTTATAAATGACAGGCAAACTCTAGTTGTCATAAGTATAGAGTCTGTTTTCTCACACCTTAATAAATATCCTATTCCAATACAATATCCAAGATAAGCCCAACAATAGTAGCACATTAGCGAGCGCGAAGG
>JBCCRX010000582.1:0-3108 GCA_039201015.1 Bacteroidota bacterium
TGCTAATGGAGGCAGAAAAATCGCAATCCGCCTTAGGCGGACATAAGACTTTTTCTAACGAAAAGTAGCGCAAAACCTGTTCGCCTAAGGCGTAAAGATGAAGTCAAGAATCTGAGGTTATTTGTGCGTCGTTCCTTAGTATTTTCAGTCAGCTACAGGATATGTCATCAGCCTACCAAAAGCGGATTCACATTGATGCCACCATCAATATTGTACTCTGCGCCTGTGATGAAAGAAGCCTTGTCAGACACAAGGAATGCCACCAATTCTGCAATGTCTTCAGGCTGTCCAAATCGCTTCAATGGAATTCGGTTTTGCATAGCTGATGCAAAGCCATTAAGCTGCTCTTCATTCATGCCTGTCTTACCAAAAATAGGTGTATAAACGGGACCAGGATTGACGGCATTGACTCTAATTTTGCGAGGTGCCAACTCCGTAGCTGCTGTTCGGGTGTAAGAGTTCATAGCTGCTTTGGAAGCTGCATAAACTGCTGTATTCGGCATACCCGTGTAAGCATTGACGGAAGAAAGATTGA
Organism: Bacteroidota bacterium; assembly: GCA_039201015.1. Classification (GTDB taxonomy): domain Bacteria; phylum Bacteroidota; class Bacteroidia; order Chitinophagales; family Saprospiraceae; genus JAAUTG01. Next base: position 536 of record JBCCRX010000582.1, read on the forward strand.
TGATGCTACCACCGTCATTCAAAATTGGTAAAAATTTCTCTACAGTGAATACTGCACCTTTGAAATTGATGCCCATTTGATTGTCGAACATTTCTTCGGAGATTTGACCAATAGGCGCAGGTGCAAAAATTCCTGCATTGACAAATAGAATGTCAATATTTCCGTGTGTGTCTTTTATTTGATTGACTGCTGCATCAATCGCTGACAAATCCAATACATCTGCTGTGATGCCTGTGACACCTAGTTCGTTAGCGGCTGTCTTCACTTTTTCAGAGGAGCGACCTGTAATGATAACCGTGGCACCATCTGCTTTCAATTTTTTAGCAGTAGAGTAACCAATACCGCTATTTCCACCTGTGACGACTGCAACTTTTCCTGTTAAATGACTCATTATTAAATGTATTTTTAGTTATTAATTTTATTTAGAACGATTGTTCCAGATACAAATGTATAATAATTGAACGATTGTTCCAAATAAAAAATTTAGATTTAGTGAAAAGTTTAGAGCTAGACTACTGAACATTTTTAATTTTAACACATAGGCTTATAGCAGCAAAGCTGCAAGGGCTTGAACCACAAAGGAACAAAGGAACAAAGGAACAAAGGAACACAAAGGGGGAAAATAAATCTTTTGTGTCCTTTGATTTCTTTGTGGTTAAAAAAAGCATCTAAGTTTTTATAAGTCAATTAGTTATAATAGGTCGACCTTAAAAACTTTGTTTTTTTTGCAAACTTTTATAAGTATGTAGTACATAGAAACACGTAGGGCTTATAGACTGATTTTCAATAACTTGCCTTAGTATTATCAGTGCCTTAGTGGTTTGTTTTGCCCTAATGTCCAATAGTCTAATTTTTAGCCAAATACGCTCTAGTCTTACAATACAGGTGAAAAAAAATGCCTAGCTTCTTTGAGAGACTAGGCAGAAAATTATTACACGAGCTATTCCTAAATTCTATCAGAACCTAGTAATAGATTTTTTGGCTGCTTGGTAAATTTCGTGTAGGGGTTGTTTTATTCTACTATTCTTCCGTGATGATAAAACGCATGGTCTCTTCACTATCACTTACTAGTAGATAAGTACCAGCGGCGAGCTTAGTAATATCAATTTGTATAGTATGCCAACCTACTGTATTCAGTACTTTTTCTACTCGAATGATAGGTTTGCCATGGATGTCCATAATGACGAAGCTTGCCTCAGTATCTTTTGCAAAAAAGCGTACTTGTAAAGCTTGATTTACGCCAATTGGATTTGGATACAATGCTATACCACTCCTGTCACTTTCAATTTGAGCGGCTCTGATCTCGGAGTACTCAAAAGCACCACCAAAATCTACTTGTTTTAGGCGATAGTAGTACAATACATTTGGAATAGCCTCTCGGTCTTCATGTTTGTAATCCGTTTGTTCTAGTGTTGTACCACTGCCTTGAACTTGTGTAATAGATTTGAAGGTTTTGCCGTCTTCTGAACGCTCTATGTCGAAATGGCTATTGTTGATTTCAGAAGCCGTTGACCAGATCAGATCGATGTGATCTTTGTTGGCTTTTGCTTGGAAGTATAATAATTCTACTGGCACTACGAAATCTTGGAAACCAAAGTCCACAGTTGTATTGGTATTTAAGTCCCTAGCCGAACCATCGCTGCCATCCTGAGTAGGCGTCAGGATTTCATCTGCTCCACTGGGTTCTCCTCCGACACTCAATGTAAAGATAGGAGAAGTCACCGCTCCATTGGCTACTGCTTGACTACCATTGTCATCATTATCGCTGTCATCGTTGTTGGTCGTTGTTGTTGGGACAGAAGAAAATGGCAATGCTTGCAGTGGATCTCCCATATCGTCGAAGTTGCTGCTGGGTATTCTAACTTGATAATCACCAGGCTGCAAACCTTCAAACAGATAAGTACCATCGGCATTGGTCGTTGTTGTGGCAATGACTGTTCCTACATCGTTGAGTAATTCGAGCGTGACACCAGCGACACCTTGCTCCCCTCCGTCTTGTGTACCGTCATTTTGTGTCCCGCCACCTGTGCCCTGATCTGCCCAAACGGTGCCGCCAATACCGACCAGTCCTGTAGTAAAGCCAAAGTCATATTGGGCTTCATTGGCTTCCATGGTTTCATCTACTTCCGCTGTGGTATTTTCGCTACCTTGTTTGGGCACTGCATTAACGCCATTGATGTTTTCTGCATCACTTGGCTGTTGCCCTGTGCCTTGCGCATCCACTGCGGTTGGTACTAAATCCCCTAGTGGTTCACCAGTATTGTCCTGTCCCACGGTGTTGATAAAGATCGTGTACTGTGGCATATTCGCACTTGGACTGCTTGGATTATCTTCTGGATTGCCTGCGCCCATCGAATAGTCTTCGTCTAGCAAAAGATTTGGAAATTCGTAAAAGCCGTTGGCATCCGTTATCGCTACTACCCTTACCATTGTTCCATCTGGATAGGTGATGTCTAGTGTCACCGACACACCTTCGATACCTGTTTCGCCATTGTCTTGTATTCCATTGCTATTGGTATCATTGAAAACAAAATTCCCGACTGCGGCTGGTTCTTTGTAGTAGCCAAAGTCCA
>JBCCRX010000583.1:0-3101 GCA_039201015.1 Bacteroidota bacterium
AAGTATCCTTAGGAATGACGCACAAATAACCTCAGATTCTTGACTTCATCTTTACGCCTTAGGCGAACAGGTTTTGCACTACTTTTCGTTAGAAAAAGTCTTATGTCCGCCTAAGGCGGATTGCGATTTTTCTGCCTCCATTAGCACAAAAATATCTTGTCAAGAACCTCAGTTTATTCATCCCTCGTTCCTTAAGTGTTTCAGAAAAACTTTTTGGGTCTTCGGTTATTTTTGTGGAAAATGAAAAAAGTACTTTTTTCATTTCCCACTAGAAGGGGTTTTGTGGAGAGAGAAAATTACATAATTTTCTCTCTCCACAAAATTCCCCGATAAGCCAACTTTTTTACTCCAAATAAACCGCAAATCCGTCGCCTTCCAGAATCTGAACTTCGATGTTGTCGTGCATGGTCGTGGCTAGCGAAAGTCCGACATAATCGGCATGTATGGGAAAAATTTTGTGTTTTCGATCTACCAAAACGGCGACTTCTACTTTTTTAGGCAAAATTTCTAGTATAGGCTTCATTGCATAAAAAACGGTTCTGCCTGTATTAGCTACGTCATCTACTACAATGACGACTTTTCCTTTGAGTTCTTCCAGCGGCATTTCGATGTGAATTTCTTTCTCCAAAGGGTTAGGTGGATGTACCCTAAGACGCGTGAGCGTGATCGGCACTTCGGTAATGTCCACCAATTCTTGTAGCAACAAATTAGCAAATTCCATGCCTCTGAAATTGATGCCTGCTAGAATAATACCTTCTTCCCGAAAGTTATTTTCTAGTATTTGGTAAGCAAGCCGTTTTACTTTTCTTTCTACTTGGTGGTGGTTGAGTAATTGCATAAAAAAATGATGAAAAATAACTACAAACGCTAATAGTGGAATAATCGAAAATCCTCACTTTTATCCTCTAATTGCCATCTTATTTTCTCAATCCAACATTCCTTCCTCAAAATTACCTGCATTTTTGAGAAAATCAGCATCTTTAAGGAAAAATTGAAAATCACAATCATGTTCAAAACGACAATCACTGCTTTACTCGTATTCTCCCTATCTCTGAGTTTGACTGCTCAACTTTCTATGGCGGCATTGGAGTCGGAATACTATCAAATTTCTACAGTTTCTATTCCAGAAGGTGTTGTTCTGGAGGCAGGTGGACTTGCCTTCAATGAAAAAGGACAACTTGCAGTGAGTACTCGTCGAGGAGAAGTGTGGCAAATTGACAATCCAGAATCGGACAATCCGACTTTTACGCGTTTTGCGACGGGGCTGCACGAACCTTTAGGCTTGGCGTATAAAGATGGCAGCTATTTTTTAGCACAAAGAGCAGAATTGACAAAGCTGACCGACAACAACAAAGACGGAAAAGCCGATCAGTACGAAACTATTCACGCTTGGGATTTGGAAGGCAATTATCATGAGTACTCCTACGGGCCTGTACTTTTGCCAAACGGCAATATGTTAGTGACACTCAATTTGGGTTGGATTGGTAGGGGCGCAAGTCTTTCCAAATGGCGCGGCTGGATGCTAATGATTTCACCCGAAGGAGAACTGACACCGATAGCAACGGGTATGCGCTCACCCGCAGGTTTTGGTTTGAATGCGAATGGAGATATTTTCTACACCGAAAATCAGGGGGACTGGGTGGGTTCAGGTCGAATGACGCACATCGAAAAAGGCGATTTTGTAGGGCATCCAGAAGGGTTGAAATGGAGTTCCGAAGCCAATTCGCCTTTGGAATTAAAGAGAAGTGACATTCAAGATACTTCTGATATGTCGCTCTATGAATACGCTAAAATTCACGAGGCGATAAAGCCACCTTCCGTTTGGTTTCCGCATACTTTGATGGGCATTTCAACTTCTGATATGGCGGTCCTTCCCGATGATTTTGGTCCATTTGCGGGGCAGTTGTTGGTCGGTGATCAAGGGCACAGCAAGGTGATGCGTGTATTTCAGGAAAAAGTAAAAGACACTTATCAAGGTGCTTGTTTTGGTTTCAAGGAAGGTTTTGCTTCTGGTCTGCTGCGCATGAAGTGGTCACCTAATAATAAACTTTATGTCGGCATGACCAATCGCGGCTGGGCTTCTACAGGAAAAGCACCTTTTGGACTACAGCGCCTAGAGTGGACAGGTAAAATACCCTTCGAGATGAAAGCCATTCGAGCTATGTCTGATGGCTTTGAAATAGAATTTACGCAAGCCGCAGATCGTCGGACGGCAGCTAATCCAGATTCTTATTCTATTACGGATTTCACGTATAAATACCATCACTTATACGGTAGTCCGGCTATCAATCAGGAAGATCGAACGGTATATAAAGTAGCACTATCGCAAGACAGCAAAAAGGCACGCCTATATATTGAAGGAATGCGTGAAGGTTATGTTTATGAAGTGAAAGCGGCTGGTGTGAAAAATGAAACGGGTAAAAGTATTTTGCATCCAACGGCTTATTATACTTTGAATTATCTACCCGATGGAGCGCGCATCGAAGCAAAAGAGGCAGATGATTCTGGCAATATTACCATGCCAACCGTAGAGTTAAAGTCAGAAAAACGCATCACAAAGATGCCTTCTTCTTGGCTGAACGGGCCAGAACAAGTTATAGAAATTGGGACCTTAGCGGGTATGCGCTACGATGTGGAAGAACTCAGCGTGAAAGCAGGTACAAAAGTGAAGCTAAGTTTGAATAACCCTGATGATATGATGCACAACTTATTGATTGTCAAACCTAATACCATTGATCGCGTAGCAGATTTAGCAATGAATTTGGGTTTGAAAGGAGCAGAAATGGGTTATGTGCCCAAAGACGATGCCGTTCTTTTTCATACCAATTTACTTGGGCCAAATAGTTCTGATGTAATCTATTTCACTGTGCCCGATAAACCTGGTAAATACGAATTTGTCTGTACTTTTCCTGCTCATGCACAAAGTATGCGTGGGGTATTGAATGTGGTGCAATAACTGACTTTTATCTACATCACAAATTTTTCACTCTCACATCTTTTCAATTAATGTGCCTAATAAAGGAATTTTGGCTCTAAATGATTTCATTTGGTCGAGTATCTTTAGAAAGATATCGCCAACTATTAAATTTCGTTTGTTTTCG
>JBCCRX010000584.1:0-3069 GCA_039201015.1 Bacteroidota bacterium
ATCAATAGCATTAAAATTCACAACTATCCCTCTTTGCCGCTCTATTCCAATCAAGATCATGTTTCTGCTTATTTGCTTTGTTTGGAAGTGGAATACATGGATGCCACCAGAGAAAATTACTTCTTGCCCATCGGTCTTCTAAAGGATAAGCAACAGATCATCAATTTCTCCCAAATTCAGCCCAAAGCGATCATTTGCAAAGTAATTTTGGAGGGCACAGAAGTTGCGTTGATTGACGCGCTCTACGACGGAAATTTCAGAAAAGATTTATTCCAAGCGGTTCAAAAAGGCGTACAAGTCTCCAACGAAAAAGGCACCATCCGATGCGAAACAGGCAATGTCTTGAAAGAAGACAATATTGCTTATGAAAGCATACGATCAAACGTTTTGAACGCCGAACAAAGCAATACTTCCATTATTTACAACGACCAATATTTCCTGAAAATCTACCGAAAACTAGAATATGGACTGAATCCAGATTTGGAAGTAGTGCGCTTTTTATCCGAGCAAACCAGCTTTGAAAACGCCCCACAATACGGCGGCAGTCTCTTGTTCTTGGCAGAAGGAAAACGTCCAATTATCATTGGTCTGATTCAAAATAAAATTATCAATCGAGGAGATGCTTGGGAGACCATTTTAGAAGATTTATCTGACTACTATCAGCGTGTGAAAGAAGCAATACCGACAAAGAATAATGAAAAAATCAGCAAAGAAAGACTCTACTTTATGGATGCGCCTGCCCGTATTCGTGCTATTATTGGGCGTGATACCTACAAAAGAGTGACCTTGCTTGCCAGAAGAACGGCTGAAATGCACATTGCTCTAGCATCCAGTCAAAGCGCGGCGGGTTTCGCGCCAGTTGTTTTTAGTCCCACAGATAGAACTGCTCTTTACGAAGCGCAATCGAACTTGGTGAAAGATCAGTTGCGCGCACTCCAGCATCACATCAACATCCTACCAAAAGAAATTGCGGCAGAGGCAGCGCGCGTGATCGAAGCGGAAGAACGCATTTTGAGTATCCTACACGAAATTGCTACGCAGCCTATAGATTCCACACAAACTAGGGTACACGGCGACTATCATCTGGGGCAAGTACTGGACAGCGGATCAGATTTTTACATCATCGACTTTGAGGGCGAACCCATGCGCGAAATAGAAGCGCGTCGCTACAAAACCTCTCCTTTCAAAGACGTGGCGGGCATGATTCGATCTTTTCATTATGCCGCCTATGGCGAATTGTATTTGCATACTGAAAAATACAATAAATTGGAATTGAGCGAACTGGAAGCTTGGGCGGCACAGTGGTTTCACTACATCAGCCGCTTTTTCCTCACCGCTTATTTTGATCGCGTAGAGGGGCAAGCTTTTGTGCCCAAAGATCGAGATCAATTGTCCTTACTCCTGCGTACTTTTATACTAGAAAAAGCCATATATGAAGTCGGCTACGAAATGAATGCCCGCCCAGACTGGTTGAAGATCCCTTTACGAGGGGTGTTATACGAGTTGAGAACGGCTTAATTGAGATAAATTCATTTGCTTATCGTTTTTTATGAAATCACCGAAACAATCCTACCGTATTTGGCATAGCGCGCGAGTCGGCAGTTCTCTATTGTGTCAACTCCTAGAGGATACAGGTGTGGCGGGCATGCCAGGCGAGCATTTCGTCAAACCCAGTGAACTGGATTTTGCCGACCCAAATGGCAATAAAACTTACGCAGCTTATCGAAATAAATTTTGGGAACTGACGACGGGCGGACAAGCTGTCGCTGGACTTAAAAAAGGGGCGCACACGGCTTACGATCAGGTGCATTTGGAGGAATTATTCACCCTGAAAGGCATTCCAAAAGAAAGCGATCCTGATAGTATCTGGCAAGATTTACTTCCCAACTGCAAACATATTATTCTGATTCGCAACAACAAAATTCGGCAGGCCGTCTCTTGGTGGAAAGCCATACAAGATGATGTTTGGCACCTGCGCGGCAAAGAAAACTACACCAAGTCCAAAGATTTTTATGAGGATAAATACGATGCAGCAGCTTTGCGACATCTCTACCACGAAGCTGTGCTGCGCGAAGCAGCGGCACAAGATTATCTGGCGCAACGAGGCTTATCTGCACTGACTATTGCTTACGAAGATTTGATTGCTCATCCAAAATTGGTATTGCAACGCGTTTTGGATTATATCGGAATAGATTATAGCGTAAAAGGTGATTTGAAGTTTTTCTATCAAAAGACAGCAGACGAATTGAACGAGGAATGGACGCAGCGATTTAGAGCAGATTTGCAAAAGGGGTTTGAGCAGAAAGCTTGGTAAAATTTAGTAACTCATGTTACGCAAGTAGTACCTTAGTCTATATTAGGAAAGAGAACTGCTAAGGGACTAGCAAAATTTATCATTACTCACAATAGCTTAACGAATTTTATTGATGAGAGCAGAGATAGACGATCTAGATCGAAAAATTTTGTCCGAACTACTTCGAGACGCGAAGCAAGCCTACACGGATATTGCAAAAAAACTCTACGTTTCAGGTGGAACAATACACGTTCGTATGAAAAAGCTAGAAAATATGGGCATCGTGACGGGTTCTAGTCTTCGGATAGATCATGCCAAATTGGGATGGGACATAAGTGCTTTTTTAGGTATTTTTCTAGCCAAGAGTTCGCTTTACGAAGAAGTGTCTAATCAACTTCTGCAAATTCCAGAGATATTGGAAGCCCACTACACCACAGGTAATTACAGTATTTTTGCTCGTATCATCTGCAAAGACACCAATCATCTTCGACGAGTGCTGCACGACAAAATACAAGCGATAGATGGCATTCAGCGAACCGAAACTTTTATCTCTTTGGAGGAAAGTATCAATCGCCCCATTGAGTTGTGAAACTTAATCAGGCTGTGCAATGCCTTACCAATTAAATATGGTTCTTTGAATTTTTTTGTGGAATTATCAAAATCGACCTAATTTCTTTTAGTGAAAAAAGTGCCAAAAAGGCGTTAAAAACAAAATACGGTATGAGCCAAAACAAGGTGCTAATCAGAGCTGAAGCTTGGCGCAGCCCGTGAATAAA
>JBCCRX010000585.1:0-3025 GCA_039201015.1 Bacteroidota bacterium
CTATCCGAAGAATTAGATTTATTGATGGTGGACGAATTTCAAGATACCAGCCCGATTCAATTGGAGATTTTCTTGAAGCTCGCCCATTTGGCAAAGTATGCAGTCTGGGTCGGTGATCCAAAACAATCCATTTACGGTTTTCGGGGCGCAGAACCAGAACTGATGCAAGCCATTATCGAAAAAACGGGTGGTGTGCGACCCGAAGACATCCAAGAGTACTCTTGGCGCAGCCGAGAAGATATTGTTTTTTGCACCAATGCGCTTTTCACCAAAGCCTTTACGAATCTACCCAATGAACAGATCGCTCTAAAGCCAAGACGCAGCAAAAAGCCAAACGATTTTTTTGAAGGTGATCCGTTAGAAGCCAGCGAAGCCCTAATACACTGGCATTTCAAAACAACGGAAAAAACGACCACCAATCAAGACTGGATGAACAATTGCATTGCCGATTCGATTGCGGATTTGCTACAAAATAAGATTTATATTCTACCCAAAGGCGCGAAAACTTGGCGCACGGCACAAGCAGGTGATGTAGCGGTTTTGTGCCGATCCAATAAAGAATGCCTAGCCATGGCAGAAGCACTGCATCGGGCTGGTTTACAGGCAGCGATCTCCAGATCAGGACTTTTAGAAACCGCCGAAGCCAAACTTGTCTTGGCTTGTTTGAAGTATATTTTGACACGTAAAGATACGTTGTCCATTGCTGAAATTTTGTTATTGGCGTCTAAGCGACCGATAGAAGAAATTATAGAAGACCGCTTGATCTATTTGCGAGACAAAGAATTGGGTTTACCTGTGGGAAATTGGGCAGCAAGCGATGATTTTATTCGACGTTTGGATAAATTGAGAGAAGAAGTGAAAGAACTATCGAGTAGCGAAATGCTCAATTTATTGCTTAATGAAATTGACTTGAGACGCATTATTGCCGCTTGGGGCAATACACAACAACGCTTGGATAATATTGATGTGATCCGAAAAATGGCAATTGATTACGAAGAACGCTGCAACCGACTGCATACGGCAGCTTCTTTGGGTGGCTTCTTGCTGTGGTTGACGGAAATAGAATACAATGGAGAAGATAAACAAGCCTCGGGCGAACACGAAGACGCAGTGAATGTGATGACTTATCATCGCAGCAAAGGACTAGAGTTTCCTGTGTTGCTATGCCATAGCATGGAGCAAAATTTGCGTGCAGATTTGTGGGGCGCAGAAATTCAGTCAGAGCGCGAGGAGATTGATTTGACCGACGTTTTGGGCGGTCGCTGGTTGCGTTATTGGGTAAATCCTTATGCCGATCAATATCGGAAAACAGCACTGGAAACGCGCCTATTGGAAAGTCCAGCCTATCAAATCAAGCGACAGCAAGCCCTAGAGGAAGAAGCACGACTACTCTATGTAGGCATCACCAGAGCGCGTGATTACTTGATCTTTGCTTCTAGAAACAAACCGATGAAATGGCTCAACCGGGTCTGGCACGAAGGCAATGAAAGCTATCCGACCTTAGAACCCGATCAGTCGGAAAGTCCATGGCAATGGAAGGAACAGTTTCTACTGATTCGTCCCGCTACGTTCTATTTTGATAAGTCTTTTGCCACGCGCGTCCGTTCAGCCAAAAAGGTGCAGTACATCGAATCGGCGACGGGGCAACAAGTACACGCACCTTACAAAATTGATTTGAGAGAAGAAAATTGGGAGGATCGGGTCAGTGCGAGAACGGGACGTAGTTTGCAATATGCCAGCCCTTTTGAAATTCAAGAAGAAGAGCAAAAATACGATTTTGGAAAAGCCTTTAAAGCTTTTCTAATCGCCGATCATTTAGAATACAACGTAGTGCAGCGCGAGCAAATGGCGCAAGCACACATTGACCGTTTCGAGCTAGAGGAAATAGAAGCAGACCATTTTATGCGGCAATCAAAAGCCTTTTTCCAGCATATTCAGCCTAGTGCATCCGTGGAGGCACTTCACCGAAAATACGTCATCCAATTGCACTGGGAAGATCGATTGTTTGATACCGTACTAGATTTTCTCTATGTTACCAAAGATCGTGTACAACTTATCCAAAATTCAGGTTTTACGGGTGATGCTAAACGCTATCGAAAGCATGCTTTAGAATCGCTTGGTACATGGAGCTATTTGAGCGAGCAAGCCCTTCGATCTCTTTTTCCGAATCGGAGCATCGAGATTTGGGCACATTTTGTGTTAGGTGGTGTTTGTTATGAAGTGATGGGCAGAGATCAGAATAGAGGGCTAAATGAAAGCATTTAGCACCTACTTTTCTTGCTAGAATATTGGTGGTAGTGAAATAAAAAGTACTCGGAGCGGGAATCGAACCCGCACGGCCACAATGGCCACAGGATTTTCGTACCATCTACAGTTTTCACTGCTCTGTCGAAAGATTTGTGGTCTGGACTATCCCTTTATCGTATCAGAAAACTTTCTGACTTAGATATCGCCCGTCTAGTCTCTACACCTTTTCTCCATTTTAAGCGGAGAACTTGGCTCGGGATTGCCAACAGCCCTTTGCTGTAAGGTTTCCCCGAATTTGAGCGATTCTACTCTCTTGATTTCCCAAGAGGCACTCAATTTGACTTACTTTTTTGTAAGCTTCCTTTAAGTCCTGCGTGTCTACCAATTCCACCACCCGAGCTTAAATAAGTAAGACTTCCACTTCTGGAAGTCTCTGTAATTTTGAGCGAATGACGAGACTCGAACCCGCGACCCCGACCTTGGCAAGGTCGTGCTCTACCAACTGAGCTACATTCGCACTTTAGCGTATTCTTGGGTTGTAAATCATGATTTTTAGAAGTGGAATGCAAAGAAATATAAAGTCTTTCAATTAATCAAATATTTTTTTCGGTTTTTTAGTTCCATAGAAACACGGATTTTTGGCTCTAAATGATTTCATTTGGTCGAGTATCTTTAGAAAGATATCGCCAACTATTAAATTTCGTTTGTTTTCGTTTAGAAGGACGTCGAGTCCTTCCAAACGAATCAAGGTTTTTTAAAGGGAGAAGCGGCGAAATTC
>JBCCRX010000586.1:0-3024 GCA_039201015.1 Bacteroidota bacterium
CTTAGGCGGACAAGTCGAGCCCATATGATTTGATCAAGGTTTTTAAAAGGTAGAAGCGGCGAATTTCGCCGCTTCTACCTTTTAAAAAACCTTGATTCGTTTGGAAGGACTCGACCTGTCCGCCTCACCGTGTCCGCCTTACCGTGTCCGCCTTACCGTGTCCGCCTCAGGCGTGAGGCGTGAGGCTGACGTCCTTCTAAACGAAAACAAACGAAATTTAATAGTTGGCGATATCTTTCTAAAGATACTCGACCAAATGAAATCATTTAAAGCCCGATTAATTTTCATTTCCAAGTTCTTCCAAGTCTAAAATCTCAAAAGTCTTTTTTAACTCAACTAATTACCCTTATCCGCCGAACGAAACAACCTTCCAAAACGAATGCCTTTCAAAGGATTGCCTTCCTTAGCCGACATCCAGATGAAAAGTGGTTTACCCACTACGTGATTTTCAGGCACAAAGCCCCAAATACGGGAATCTTCCGAATTATGTCGATTATCTCCCATCAGCCAATAGTAGTTCATTTTGAAAGTATATTCAGCCGTTTCTACTCCGTTGATAAATATTTTTCCATTTTCCACCTCCAAATCATTTTCTTCGTACACGCTGATGATGCGAGCATAAGGCGCGAGATTTTGGGTCGTCAATTGAATAGTTGAACCTGCTTTGGGCACCCAGAGTGGTCCAAAATTATCTCTTGTCCACTGGTAGTTTGCAGGATCGTGTGGGAAAATCTGGGTAGGTTTGTCGTATTCGGGTGTAAAAATAAAAGGTCTTATCTGAATATTCTCGTGCATGGCTTGCACTTTCTCCAATTGCTCATTGGAGAGAATCAACATTCCAATGTTGCCTTGTCGATCTTCTTGGATATCCAGTACTTTGTTATTGCCTTCTATGCCCCATTCTTCTAGCTTTGCTTTGTTGATGCTGACACTAGGCGGATAATTAATGAAGTAGCGGTACTGGATTTCTTTTGGGTCATTGGCACGCGCCCCATTAATGTACAAATCTCGCTCTTTAATCTCTAGTGTATCGCCCGCCACCGCCACACAACGCTTGATGTAGTGGTCTTTTTTGTCAATTGGACGGGTAACCAAAGGAGCTTTTCCTGATTTTATACTTCTATTGTGACTTGGATTTCCCATTTCTATTGCGCCTCGCCTAAAATCATATATGCTCCAAGTTCGGCCTGGCATTACATAGACGCTATCTCCCTCTGGGTAATTGAATACCACTAGATCATTGCGATCTATACTTTCCAGAGCTGGTAATCTTTTAAATTCCAAATTGGGCTTTTTAAGATAAGATTCTCCTCCGATGAGTGGTGTTCTATTATGTACTAAAGGAAGCATGGCTACCGTTTTGGGTGTTCGGATACCATAATGCGCTTTACTCACAAATAAAAAGTCCCCAACCAAAAGCGAACCTTCCATAGAAGGCGTTGGAATCACATAAGCTTCTATCAAAAACATCCTGATAAAAGCGGCTGCAAAAACGGCAAAAATAACTGCTTCTGCCCATTCTCTGCCACTGCTTTTGCGATAGGGATTGTTAGCTTGCAATTTTTTGATCTGGCGGGTATTGTTCTTCTCAATTGCTTCCTCTAGCTGCCGATTGTAAGCCATTTCCATTTCTCGACTTTTTCCTAAATATTTTTCTTTATCACTAAAAGCTAAATAAAGCAAATAAATCGGTCCTGCGACCACTGCCAAAAAACTATCAATGAACTTGTATTTTCCAAAACTTCTTACCAAATCTACTGCCATATTTGCGTAGATAAATATATTGACAATGGGCAAAAGCAACAAAGCGGCCCACCAATCGGGGCGACCAATAATTTTACACCAAGTCACGAAATTCAGACCAGGCACTAAACCTTTCCAACCTTCTTCTCCTGCTTTTGGAAATAAAAAGTACAAAGCTACACTTAGCACGATATAGGAAACGATGAAGAAAATAAGTATGCTCATTGCTGCTTTTTATTTTTTGATTTTGGCTTCAGGTTTCGCTATCATAATTTCTATTTGAGGACAGCTTCTCAAAAACCCACAAATATAAGAAGAAAGTTCTAGCTACTAATGCGATTGAAGAGAAAGCCCAAAGACACCGCAAAGATAAGGCATTTTCTGGGCGGGAAACCACTGTTTTGTCGATGAAAGTAATCTGTTTTTCGACGAATGAAAGCTTTAGATATGCTCACTCCACAAAACCTTCGATGAACAATAGCTCTGCTTTTCGTTGATGACTGAAAAACACACGAATTTTCTTGCGAAAATAGCCCGTCCGTTGTGCATCGTAGAGGATTTTGATACTTCCCGTAGAGTCTGGTAGAATGGGTGTAGCTTCCCATTCAGGTGCCGTGCAGCCGCAGGTGGTCCTGATGGTTTCAATGAAAATGGGCTCTGAATGTTTGTTTTTAAACTGAAATAGGTGGGCTTTGGGCTTACCTTGTACTAAGGTTTCAAAGTCGTACTCTGTGCCATCTGACCAAACAATAGTCGTATCAGACAGAAGAAAATAGATACTTAAGGATAACAGGAGAATAGCTTTTACCATAATTAAGGAAGTTCGTTGGAAATAATTGAACACCAAAGAGTGCCTATTTAGTATGAACTATTGAAAAATTCCTGATCGTAACGTTTTGCGGTGAAAGGAAAAAGTCTCTAAAAATCAGTAAGTTGAGGGGTTTTCCGCGCCTTCGGCGCGAAAATTCTTTTGGAGGGAGAGAGGAATCGGTGGTAAAACCGCCGATTCCTCTCTCCCTACTGAAGTTCCCTTCGCTGCCTCAGCAGCGAAGTATATGGAATTTCAACACTTATGAACCGCTATTGCAGCATTTACTAAGCACCGCATTCCTTTATAATCAGAAAAATTCAATTAATTTAAGAGATAAGAGCTTGTTTGGAAATTAATAACCGATCTACAAACAGCTCTTTTTCCCTTACTCAGCGTTAAAAAAGTGGTCAATTATCTAGATAAGCGCCCATTTTTGCCTTGATGAGTATCAATTAAAAAATAAAATCGAC
>JBCCRX010000587.1:0-3022 GCA_039201015.1 Bacteroidota bacterium
CACAAGGCAAAAAGATAATGGTATGGCGTGGAGCCAAAAAGGTTCTAAAGCGCTTGCCATACTCAAAATTGAAGTACTCAATCATAATTGGGATAATATCTGGAATAAAGCTGCTTAGCAGCTAACTTTTTACAGAGGGAAGAACTTCAAAAATTTATCCTCAGAAATCCAGATTTACCCAAGTGGGATGTCCTGATTGATTTTAATCATAGTGGGTAGGTTATTTTTTACCAAGTCCCTAATAAAATTTTTCAAAAAGGCATTTTTTATTGTATAAACAGTATTAATTTTTGATTTTTGATTTTCAAATCAGCGAAACGTAAGTTTAAAAATACGACTTGAACAAACTGACATTACACAATCGCAAGACGGGTAGCTTTCTAAAATTGGTGGTCAAGGAAAAAGACTTTCACAATTCCTTCCACATCATACCCAAAAATCAGTTGTTGACTATTGCCTGGAATAGAGGCATCGATCAAATCATTCGAACAGATAGTGAGCAACACAAATTTCCTACCAACAGTGTCGTTGCTCTGATGATTAATCAGAATTTCCAATTTGAGCGTCCTGAAGAAATTGTTGCTTGGCAATTCAATCGCCAATTCTACTGCATCATTGACCACGACAAGGAAGTTTCTTGTGTTGGTTTGCTGTTCTACGGATCGGCTGGTTTCCCTGCCATTCGTTTGAACAAGGAAGAAGTCAGAAAGATAGATTTGTTGTACCAAGTCTTCCTAGATGAATTTGAAGATCAGGACAATTTACAGGAAGACATGCTACGAATGCTGCTCAAAAGATTGATTATTAAAATTACGCGACTGTATAAAAAACAAAGCGATATTCAACGGATTCCAGAGCAAGAATTAGATATCGTTCGGCAGTTCAATCTATTAGTAGAAAAACACCACAAAGAATGGCATCAAGTGCAAGACTATGCTGCGGAAATGAATAAATCACCCAAAACGCTCTCCAATCTATTTGCGCAATACAACAGCAAATCGCCACTTAAAGTATTGCATGAGCGTATTATCTTGGAAGCGAAGAAAATGTTGCTCTATACAGATTACTCCATCAAGGAAATTGCTTTTGAGTTGGGTTTCCAAGAAGTCCCACCTTTCAATCGTTTATTCAAGAAGATAACGGCAGAGACTCCCTCCAATTTTAGAAAAAATGCCTTTATCTGAATTAACTATTTCACTTTTCTTCATCGGGAAAAATTGATAAGTTTTCAGGAAGTATCGCCTGTAAAAGCCTACCCAAAGTGCTTCATCTTTGCCATGTCAATTAAAAGCAACAACACATTTCAAGAAGGCGAAAAAATTAAGCTTAATTGAAATGTAATTCATAAAATTAAAATATTGCAATCATGGCAAACTTTTCAGTTCCAACTAAAGCGCAAGTATCCGAAACCAATCAAGCAATCTTTGACAACCTGAAAAAAAATCTAGGTTTTGTTCCCAATTTATACGCCACTTTCGCCTACAGTGATACGGCACTAAAAGATTATTTAGCACTTCAAAACCGCAAATCCTCTTTGAAAGCCAAAGAAAGAGAAGTCATCAATTTAGTGGTCAGCCAAGTCAACGATTGTGAATATTGTTTAGCAGCACACACCGCATTAGGAAAAATGAACGGCTTCACAGACGAGCAAATCCTAGAAATCAGAGCGGGCAATGCTTCTTTTGATGCTAAATTGAATGCACTGGCCAATTTTGTGAGAGACACCACGATTCGTCGCGGCAAACCTAGCACCGATAGTATAGATGCGCTCTTGGCAGCAGGTTATACCAACGGCAATTTGATAGATATTTTGATCGTGATTGGAGATAAAATCGTTTCTAATTTCTTGCACGGTGTTACACAGATTCCCGTTGATTTCCCAGCAGCTCCTATTTTGGAGGAAACATTGGTTTAAGCAGAAAGCGAGAAAGAAATCTCTTCGTTCTTAAAATGTACCTATACCCTGTCAGTTGGTGGCAGGGTATTTTTTTTGTTCACACCCAAACCGTATAAATCTGCTTATCGCGATGAACGATGGTTTGAACTGCCCAAGTTTTCGCTTTCCGGTTATCGAAAATCACTAGATAGCCTTCCGATAAATTGTGCATATCCAGATAGTCGGCAAGTTGATCTAAGCCTTTTTCATGATACACTTGCCCGTACCAATTTTTGAGCTCTACGATATAACGATGCTGATGAAAAGTCACTACGATATCCAGTCGCTTTTCTTGCGAAACCTGCACTTCTTTGAAGGTATAGCCTTCTCCATTGACGATAGGACGAATGAAAGCTAAGAAAATTAATCGCCATTGGCGTTCTAAAAACTTCACATCTTTATCGCTGTGTTCTTCCTTCAAAAATTGTTGAAAGCGCTCCAAAACCAATTTAAAATCTAATGCACCATTGGCTAGCAAAAATTGCATACCAATGTTTTTGTTGGTATAGGTTTTTACTTCTAGTTTTGAACCTAAATAATTGTAAATCAATTGCTCGTAGATACGATTGTGAATTTTCAACTGTCCATTGCGCTTGAAAATACCGTAGGTCACGCCCTTCTCAATGACGGGATTATAGGGATTAAAAGAAATACGCTCTCCCAGAAGCAGAACACGTTCTACCACGTCATACAAATCTTGATGATTCTCTAAATTGCCGAAGAGGCTATCAAAATTGGTGTTGCGTTCTTTCATCAGGAGTCGTACGCTAGCGTCCACATCTTCCAATGTCCAATGATTTTGATTGCTGCGTTGCACTAAGATGTCATCCACTATATTTTTGCAAATTTTACAAACCAAAAAAGGATAGCCCGAAGTATGATAGTGTAAGCGTTCTGCGATAGCAGGAATATCCATTTGCACTTCTTCTGCTTCGCTATATTGCTCCAGCATCGGCGCGATTTCTTCTGGATGGAAGCTCAAATCTACTTTAAAATCTATCGCAATATTCCAGGGCGAATTGAACTGCGCTTCTTCTGGATTACGGAGTTTGAACTTTAAGTTTTTGATGTCGTGAACGCCTACTA
>JBCCRX010000588.1:0-3019 GCA_039201015.1 Bacteroidota bacterium
TCAAAATACTTAAGTAGGTTGACATAATTAATCGAATGCTAGATATGTCATATTTGACTTTGATAAGAAGCTGGTTATTAAATAATTATGAGGTTGTTCTCAAAAACCAAAATATGACATATCTTAAAATAAATCTGCGTGACCACTTAAGCACTTGGTCATAATTAATCGAATGCTAGATATGTCATATTTGACTTTGATAAGAAGCTGGTTATCAAATGATTATGAGGTTGTTCTCAAAAACCAAAATATGACATATCTTAAAATAAATCTGCGTGACCACTCAGTGCTCTAAACAGATTTAAAACGATCATAAGCCCAAGTAATTAAAGTTGCTACTACCAAAGACGGCAGTAAATTTTCAATATTGATTGTCCCTAAATTCATCAATCGAATACTAATGGCAATGATCAAGACACCACCAACAGCGGTGATTTGATTGATGATATTTTCGGTGATGAAGGGAGCAACTTTAGCCGCTAAAAGGGTTGTTCCGCCTTGTAGCAACAAGAGTGGAAATATAGAAAACCAAACGCCGATACCGTAAGCGGATGCCAGTGCGATAGAAGAAACACCATCTAGGAGCGACTTCACCAAAAGCAACTCGCGCTTGCCTTGTATGCCTTCTTCTATGGCACCCACTAAAGTCATAGAGCCAATGCAGAATAGTAAGAATGCCGTTACCAAACCTTCCGTAAATTTCGGCTCACCAATTGCTAAATTATTTTTTAGCGTATCTCCTAAATTGTTTAGAAACGTCTGTAAACCAATCAGTTCTCCAAGCAAACCGCCAATAATTAAGCTCATAATGAAAATAAGGGTGTAACCCGACGGAATTTTGAGTGCCATCTGGATGCCGATGATCAATGTACCCAATCCAATGGCTTGAAAAATGATTTGCTGCATGTCCGTTGTCAGTAATTGCTGCAGCCAAAGACCTAAAAAGCTGCCTACTGTGATCGTGGCGACGTTGATAAAAGTGGCAATAGGAAGTTTCATTTTTTCTTATGCTTATGGATCATTGTATGATTGCGTCATTGTGCTACCTTGCTATACAATGCAACAATAATTTCTACAATATTTAGAATGCATATCTTTCTTACCTTTGCGGCACACAAAAAAATTATCGTTAATAAGGGAACTTATAAAAAATAAACTACCCATTTTTAATTTTCTCCCAAACTACTACTGCCTTGCTCATCAGTCAGGTAGCACAGGCTATCTTCCTTCTTCGCGCCTTGTATTAGTTTGCGATAATTCTTAAAAATTTGGGTAGCTTATCTTTTACAAATTCCCTAATCACTATACCTTATGACTTTTCTCTGCATTTCTTGCTACTTCAAAGGAAACGCTTTTTTGAAAACGCTCAAAGAAAGTGGTCACACTGTTTATCTATTGACCCTCAAAAAATTGGAACACGAAGCTTGGATACGCGATGCCATAGACGATTTTTTTTATATGAATTCAGATACCAACGCTCCTGAGAATATGGGAAATTTGGCGAAAGGTTTGGCTTGGCTGTTGCGCAGTCGAAAAATAGATCGCATCGTAGCTTTAGATGATTTTGATGTAGAAAAAGCGGCCTATCTGAGAGAACAATTCCGCATTCCAGGGATGGGACAAACCACGGTTCGCTATTTTAGAGATAAACTAGCAATGCGCATGAAAGCAGCGGAGGCAGATATAGCTGTTCCTGCCTTCATTGCCCTTTTCAATGATGAAGACATTAATGCTTACGCCGATAGTATTCCTACGCCTTGGATTATCAAACCCCGTTCCGAAGCTTCTGCAACGGGTATGAAGAAAATACATTCCAAAGAACAACTATGGCAAATACTGAACGAAATCGGAGAAGATCGGCATCGCTA
The DNA here is from genome assembly GCA_039201015.1 of Bacteroidota bacterium. Taxonomy (GTDB): domain Bacteria; phylum Bacteroidota; class Bacteroidia; order Chitinophagales; family Saprospiraceae; genus JAAUTG01. The sequence continues at coordinate 1,869 of JBCCRX010000588.1, forward strand.
TTTGTTGGAGCGATTCACGCCAGGCGATGTCTATCATGCAGATGCCCTGAGTGTAGGAGGACAAGTGCAGTTTGTGCGAAGCTCGAAGTACATGAATACGCCTTTTGAAGTAGCGCATGGTGGTGGTATTTTCAGAACGACAACGCTCAAATTCGGTGGAGAAGAAGACGAGGCATTGAAAGCGATGCACACACAAGTGATGGAAGCATTTGGTATGCAATTTAGTGCTTCTCATACAGAGTTTATTCGGGCACACGAAGACGGAAAATTTTATTTTTTGGAAACTTCTAGCCGAGTTGGAGGCGCGCATATTGCAGAAATGGTAGAGGCCTCTTCAGGCATCAATCTTTGGTCGGAGTGGGCAAAAGTGGAAATCGCAATGGCGACTAAGAGCAGTTATCAACTACCTGAGGTGAAAAATGATTATGCGGGTATTCTGGTTTCGCTTTCGCGCTTCCAACATCCAGATATGTCTTCTTTCAATGATCCCGAAGTCGTTTGGCGCATCAATAAAGAATATCACGTGGGTATGATCGTTCGCTCAGAACGCAGAGCGCGCGTCATCGAATTGATGGACAATTATTTAGAGCGGGTTTATCGTGATTTTCATGCGAGCGCACCAATGAAAGATGAGTTAGCGCACTAGAAGCGGCTCTCAGTGGCTAGTGGTACAGGCGTTAAATAACCACTTATACTATAGATGGATATTCTACTGAGCAATAATTTTCTTTAATGTGTAAGTCGCTGACTACAGGTGTGTTCAATTTGAATCGGCATCGAACTGATTCAAATTGAAGGGTTTTCTAAAGAGAACAGAGAGAATTTTTGAAAAAAATTCTCTCTGTTCCCTTCAGAAAACCCTAATCAGATCTTGCTCGCTCGATGCCAGCAAGATCTGAAACTAAGTCACGTGTGGACAAGATATTCGTAATCTATATTTTATACATTACGAAAAATTATCGCTCAATAGAATACAGACGGGATAAATCTGTACAAATGAATATACTTGTCTATCGCGCCTCACGCCTAAGGACACTGTAAACTAAGTTTGTTTTAATTTTGAGAAGCGAGAAATTCCTTAGAATTTCGAGCTTCAAAAAACCTATCTGCCGTCGTCTTCGACAGCGGCAAAGAAGGATGAGGGAGAAAAA
>JBCCRX010000589.1:0-2983 GCA_039201015.1 Bacteroidota bacterium
AAATTCTTTCGGAGCGAGCCATATTTGAGCTAAAAGCTCAAATATGGCTCGCTCCTGAAAGAATTTTCCTACAAATCGTCGGGTTCGACCTGTCTTATATGTTTGTGCAAACAAAAAGAGAGGTCGAACCCGACGATTTGTAGGAAAATTCTTTCAGGAGCGAGCCATATTTGAGCTTTTAGCTCAAATATGGCTCGCTCCGAAAGAATTTTCATGAATTAGAGTGGCTTCGACTTGCCCGCCTCAGGCTGGCAGCCACTCTAATTCAAAACACGGTAGCTTTGAAGAGTTACTATATTTCTCGCACCAAAATATACTAGTGCGTGACATCAGTAAATAACTCATAATATTCGCAACTGCTTGTGTAAGTGTGGAAAGTATCGCATAAAATCAGGAGTTGAGCAAGCCGAGCAGTATATGCTTTATGTAGATGAAAGCATCAGTTTTGGAAGTGAAAAGATATCACTGATATTGGGTGTAAAGATTTAAAACTGACCAATACCATTCCTTTGCCTTGTTGAAAAAGCTGGGCAACTTTTTACGCAATTTTGAACAGCCTAAATTAACACTCACGTTTCGCTAATTTTAAATTCAAAAAAAACAAAATTTAATGCTGACTATGCAGTAAAAAGAGAGATTTTTGGACAGAGAGAAAAAATCTCAATTATGTATATGTTTTCTGCTGTAAATGTATTTTTTCAAAATTAATTTCAGCGAAACGACAGTTAACACTTAACTACCTACAAGTATATACGAAAGCGGGAGGAAGATTGATGAGGGTACAGGAAAGATCAACATAGGTAAATTGCTTTTTGAAGTAAGACAATTTATCTAAGCTATATTGATATTGAATGAAATAACCGTTGGGGTTCAGTCGCTTTTTGACGCGGCGCATAAGCGTATTGATGTCTTCTTTTTTGAGTAAGGTGAGCGGCAGACTAGAAATGACGTAATCCACTTTTTCATCTGCTTTTAGTTCAATGACTTTTTCAAATTCTAAGGCATTTTCGTTATGTATTTTTATGTTCGGAAAGCGATTGAATTTTTGTTGGCACAATTGATAGAATTTGTCATTCAACTCAAAAACATGGAGGGTATTTGTTTTGGGCATTTTTTCTAAAATGGTTTCTGTGATACACCCGTTTCCCGCGCCAAATTCTATGATAATCTGATTGGATTTAAAGTCAATGTTTCTAAGCATTTTTTTGATTAGAAATTTTGAACTTGGGCTAATCGTTCCTGTTTGTCTGAGCGACTTCACAGAAGTAACGAAGAAATTTTTCATCTGTTGAATTTATCAGTCTATGGACCACTTGCGCCAGAGCCTGCCACAAGGCAATCGCATAACATAGCACTAAATTAGTTCACTACTTTTCCGAAGTTTGCTTTCTTTTTTTCCAATAGCGCATCAGCCCAGCAACACTCATCCACGAAGGATTTGCTTTTTCGTAGCGTTCTATATCCACTTTATCCGTGATGCCTGCCGCCTGGAGTTGCTTACTGACGTAAGCTTGGAACTTCGGAACAATTTCTGGTTGCGGCCTGTCCGTATCGAAATAGGGCTTTATCCAATTCGCCCAATCTAGCAGTATATTTTCTAGTTCATTAAGGTGTTTTTCGACTACCTCTACCCTACCGAAGTGGGTTAGATACAATGCTGTAGCCGCTTCTTTTCTTAATATTTCAATGGATGCCTGCCAATCTTCTACATGGATGTCAGGTGGTGGACAAGGTGGCACGACCAAGTCGCTATTGATGCGTACGCCTGCCACATCTCCCGCTATGATTTGCGTTCCTATTTTCCAAGCAATGTGATGTACTGCATGTCCTGGCGTATGGAGCGCTTTGATATTCAGTCCATCAATCGTAATGACCTCTTCATGCTCCACAACTTTCAATTGTTCTTCGGGAATCTGCTTCATTTCTCCCCACAAATATTCCATTTTGTCTTGATAGATGCGTCTGGCGGACTTATACAAACGACTTGGGTCTTGCAAATGTTTTTTACCAAAAGGATGCAAATAGACGTTTGCGCCTGCTTTCGCAAATGCCCAAGCCGCTCCAGCATGATCAAAATGAATATGCGTCAAAAACACATGGTGAATGTCTTCTATGCTCAGGTCAAAACGAGCCAATTCTTTTTTTATCTGAGGAAAAGTAGAATATGGTCCTGTCTCAAAAAGGACATATTCCGCTTCTGCCTTCACCAAAAATGCCGCAATGGTTGATGTGCTATCCAAAAATTTTAGGTCAAGTACGTTTATCATGTGTGCTCCGTTTTATTTTGACATGGTTTGATATGATCTGATTGTAGCTAAAAAGGTACATATCGTTAAATAGGTATTCGCAGCAATTTCTTATTTAGGATTTAGTCGTGTACGAAGTTTTTAAATAAAAAAATTAAATCTGAATAAAGCTCCTGAAATCGCTCAACAAGTATGTCTAACAAATCTCTGTGGACAGAAACACAAATTTTTCCTGATTTTTTGAAGAAAAATCAGGAAAAATTTGCGTTTCCGTCCGAAGAAAAAAACTTGAGCATACTTGTTGAACAATTTTTAAGCTCTATTCAGCATTGCTTTGAACTAAATGTTAAAAATTTCAAGACTTCGTACACGCCTAATTTAGGATTTAGAAATGTCATTTTTTGCTCTAAACCGCAAGAATAATTCCCAAATTCGGGTTCAAAAATGACATTTCTCGCTCCCCAATTGCTAAAATCTTCCACATGAGAAATTGCTGAGGTATTTGATAATTCGCTTTTAAGTAATTGATAATCAAAAGATTACAGGATAGACAATGAAAATATAACACTTTGAACATCAACACTTTGTGTTCTCTATACTACATACTTATAAAAGTTTGCAAAAAAAACAAAGTTTTTAAGGTCGACCTATTATAACTAATTGACTTATAAAAACTTAGATGCTTTTTTAACCACAAAGAAATCAAAGGACACAAAAGATTTATTTTCCCCCTTTGT
>JBCCRX010000590.1:0-2947 GCA_039201015.1 Bacteroidota bacterium
AAGGGTGAAAAGCATCAAAAATCTCTAATTTTTGATGCTTTTCACCCTTAAGAACCCCTTGGAGCAACCAAAAAATCCACCTTAAAAGATTTTTTGGTTGCGACTCCATGTATGTCGATTTTATTTTTTAATTGATACTTAATTCTCCCAATGCGGATGGAGGCTGTTCGTTTTTAACGGTAGAAGTATAGGTAGTAACTTGAAAGTTACTACCTAACTTAATTAGATATTTATTACAAATCCTCTAAGTGTCAAAATCTAGAATTATGCACTCGTTAGATAGTAAGCAGTATGTAATTCTTTGACTTTATCCACAAAGTTGATAGCTGAGCTAAAATTTTCCATTTCCATTCTTCCATTCTGATTTTGGTGGAATGGTCGCGATGACATCCCAATGCTCCACAATTAGTCCGTCTTCCAAGCGGAATAGATCATAGAATGCAGTATGTTCTGCTTTACCAAATTTACCTTCGCTTACGGCTAGTACAAAATTACCTTCCCCCATGACCATGTGCATTTTATCGTATTCCATGACCAATCCATTCTCAGCAAAATACTGCATTGCCGCACCAAAACCATCCAAACCATCCGCTACGGCAGGATTGTGTTGTAGGTATTTTGTTGGATTGATGTAATTGGTTATTTTATCCATTTCACCTTTCAGTAAGATGACTTCAATGAACTCTTTTATCTTCGCTTTGTTGGCATCCGTTTTGTCTTTATCTGTGATGTCCATTTCACCATCCGTTTGTGTTCTTCCACTTGGATTTACTGCTTGCACTTCAATCAAATTATCCCAATGTTCCACAATTAGACCCTCTTCAAAGCGGAAAATATCAAAGCCAATTTTTGGTCCAAAGAAGTCATAAATTGTATGTGTGAATACGAAGTCTCCATCTTCAAAAGCTCTAACAACTTCGGCTTTAAAACCTTGAGGTGGAGCGTGTTGCATGACTTCTCCAAAACCTGCTAAACCATCACCAACGCTGAGGTTGTGCTGAATATATTGTTCAGGATTGATGTAAGTAATTGGGGTCTGGTCACCAGTGTTGAAGCTGTTCAAAAGGGCGACGGCTTTTTCTTTGTTAGTTAATTCCATGTTTAAAAATTTGTATCGTCCTATCAAGACGGTTGATTGATTCATTTTTTGCATAAATTCTTTTGCAATTGGGGCTTGCATAAACGGCTCTAGAGAAGCATCAGAAGTCGCTTGATTCTCCCAATAGACGGCAACGATGTGTTTACCTTCTTCATTCGTACCCGTCAATCGCTGTAAAAAACCCTCTCTTTTGCTTGTGAAAGTAGTTTCGACCTGCTGATTTAGTGCATTGAACTTTGCTACATCTGTTCCTGATTTTAGGTCAAAAGACATGACTTCTACAAATCCACTATCATCCGCATCAAAAGCCTTGTCCACTGCATATCTCGACATCTTCATGGATGCTGCATCAATCATTTGAGCGTAGTCAGCAACCGAAGCATCGCTCATAAATTTATTCATTGAGGCATCTGCATCTGATGCTGTTTCCCAATAAACAATCACGACATACTTTCCCTCTGCACTAATGCCACTTTGCCGCTTAATAAATCCTGCTTGCTTACTAGTAAAATCTTCCTCGATCATTACATCTCTCGCGTTGAAGTCACTTGGATTTACATTTGGCTTTGTCTTGAAAGTCGTAACTTCCATAATTACTTCATCTTCTGTAGATGATGGTATTTGATCCGTATTTTTATTGATAGAACAATGGCTCATTAGCAAAGCCATAAAAATGAAAGTGAGTTTGGCTGTATATTTCATTACTATAGTTTTTTAAATAAAATTTCAGCCACAAAATTAGGACAGACAGAAAGGCAGGAAAAGGTGGAAACTTTCCAGAATACTGTCAAAATGGGAAAATATTACTGATAAGCTTGTCTAAAAACTGCGGGAGGACTGCCAACGTATTTTTTAAAGAACTTAAAAAAATTGGCAGGATCATCGAATCCTGCTGTATAGGCAATCTCTTTGATAGGTTGGTTAGTACTGATAAGTAGCCTTTTAATTTGCATAATGGCTATCTCATCTATAAAGGTTTTGGCAGGTTTGTGGGCAATTGCCTGAATGATATTATTCAAGGTTTTACTTGAAATGCCCATTTTACGTGCATAATTGGCTACTTTTTTGCTTTTGAAGCAATTTTCTTCTACCATTTCTTGAAAGGACAAAAATTCTTCCAAGTATTTTTTCTTACCAAATAGTTGCTCGTTTTCAGATTTAATGCGAAACAATTTAGTAATCAATACATGTAGTATGCTTCGATTAATTCCAATAGAGTATTCATCTTTAGTATTGTATTCTGATTTTAAACAACTTATTAGAGTGGCAAAATCGGAAAAATCTTCTCCTCTGCCTTTGAGATCAATCTTGGGAAAACTCAATAATTCATTAAACAATTGAAACGATTTAGAGGCTTCCAATCTGTTTAAATGACCAATGATAAATTCTTCCGTAAAGATCAAAAGATAGCCCTTTACCGTTGAGCTTCTAAAGAATTTTTGAATCTGATCTTTCCTGACTAGCAGTACCGTACCTTCTTGGTATTTGTAGTCTGTAAAATCAATGGTATGATAGCCTTTTCCCTTAAGTACAAAAAAAATGACATAGAATCTTACAATATGATTTTTGTAAATATCGTGATCTAGTTCTTTCTTCAGTAACGCCTCAATTCGGACGATGTCAAAATAAGATTTCGGATTGCTTTGATTATTGAATTGTATGTTCTCAATCGTCTTTTTCATTTTTTTGCAAAATCTAGGCTTTCCTCAGAGTATGTTTTAATTTTTGAAGCACGATTTTTACAAAAAATTAAATATCTGATAATCAATAAGTTAACTCTGTTTTGACGTGTTTTATGTATCTTTGATATAATTAAATTTGTGAAATCAAGCTATATACTAATTTCCA
>JBCCRX010000591.1:0-2934 GCA_039201015.1 Bacteroidota bacterium
TGGAAGGACTCGACCTGTCCGCCTCACCGTGTCCGCCTTAGGCGTGAGGCTGACGTCCTTCTAAACGAAAACAAACGAAATTTAATAGTTGGCGATATCTTTCTAAAGATACTCGACCAAATGAAATCATTTAGAGCCAAATTTGTGTTTCCGTCCGAAAAGATTTACTGAGCATACTTGTTGAGCGATTTTCTGACATTGACTCAGATTATTTTCAAGTAAAATGTTAATAAAAAAACAAAACTTCGTACTGCCCTAATAATCAATAAATTATGTGGCTTATTTTGATTTTTAAAATTCGGGATTATATCTTAATTTGCAGTTCGAGAGTCTGTCTTCTCGCTTCCAATGTTTGTTTTTTAGCCTAAAAATGTATGCACAGAATGATCCCGTCCGAGTATCTATCAGCAGCAAATTGGCTGAGCAAAATAAGAAAAGTTTAGAGAACTTTTGAATTTTGCATTCCTTTAATCTATGTCCAACCCAAACAAAGGCTTAGAAAGAATTAATGAACACATCAACGAACACGAAATATCTGGAAGGAATTGCAGTAAACGACTACAATATTCTGGAGAAAGTCTATGCCAATTCATTGCCCGAAGTAGTTAAGTATGTGAAAAAAAATTCGGGTGATTTGGAGGATGCCAAAGATGTTTTTCAGGAAGGAATCTTACTTATCTTTAGAAAGGTAAAAGAAGAGGATTTGGTCTTGACGACTAGTTTTCACAATTTTCTCTTTATGATTTGTAAACGGATTTGGTTAAAAAAATTAAGAAAAAAAGGCGTTCAAACGGTCACTTTTGAAGATGCTTTGGAATCTAATTTTGGAGAAGATTTGGAAGATCAGTTTTTGAAGACTCAAAAATGGCAATTGTTTCAAGCGAAATTTCAAGAACTCACAGCAGAATGTCAGCGCGTACTCAAAATGTGGTTCAATCGAAAGTCCACAAAAGAGATTGCTCTAGTAATGGATTATACCGAAGACTATGCTAAAAGAAAAAAATACAAATGCAAAAACACACTGACCGAAAAAATTCAACATGATCCTTTGTATAAGGACTTAACAGCACCATAATGACATTAGACAAAGACACACAACAACAGTTTGAACGCTACTTGGAAGGCAAAATGTCTTCGGTAGAGCGCAATCAATTTGAGGCTAAAGTAGATCAGCAGAAAGAACTATCGGCAGCCTTGCAATGGCATCGTGAAATGGAGCACTTTCTTGCTGATTCGGCAGAGAATGACTTACGAAAAAATCTCCAACAATTGAGTGCAAAAGTGCAGGATGTGCCAGAAAAGCCTACTTCTAATTGGAAATACAGCATTGGTATTTTAGTGCTACTACTCATTGGTATCTTGTGGTATCTGAATAGCGATTTGCATTCCATAGAATCCACAGATCGTCTCGAAGCTTCAGAGACAAACGACACTAAAGCCCCACTACCTGCCATTGATTCTTCAATACTAAAAACGCCCTCTAATCTTCCCATTCAAAAGGAGACCCCAAAAGCGAGCGAAGAAGAAAATACGCCCTCGAAGCAAGAACAAAACGATAAAATAGATCGCCCAGAAAAGCGAGCGATTGCAGCAGAAGGGACTTCCGAAGAAGCTCCCTTAGCAGGGAGTAATCCGTTTGCAAAAGAGAAAAGTGACCCTCTTGATATTACAAAACCCGAAGCAGATGCAAGGGATTATTTTGAGCCGCTTCCTGTGCTAGCAGACCAAAAAAGCCTGAGTTTCGTAGTCGAAAACTTATCCATTGAAGTTGTAACACAACTGCCTGACACCATTGAGCAAACAGCCGCTCCAAAGAAAAGCTATCCGTTTCTTGCGCTCTTCAATGCTAAAGTACCAATGAATGAAAAGGAATGGATATTCTATATTTATTCCAATAGCGAATACCATTGGGAACAACAAACGCCTTGGCTTGCTTATGCCCCTGCTGTAGAGCAACTAGATGATAATCGCTATCGCTTACGTGTGGACGTTTCTCCTGACTTAGAAACTGGACGTTATTATTACTTATTGAGGAATACTTCGACGCAACAGATTTATGTGTTTAGTGATTTTTTCATCACCAGTGAGTAGTTCTACTTTAAGCCCCTAAAACCAAATCATAGCAGGATGCCCAAAGGCGTAAATTTTTATTGCATAAAAATTTACGCCTTTAGGGTTTTCGGACGGAGAGAGCATTTCTTCTGATTTTTTCAGAAAAATCAGAAGAAATGCTCTCTCCGTCCAAAGAAACCCACTGAAAACACAAAGAAAAAACCCACGATCGGCTCGGTTTGAAACCGAACTGTAACCTACGCTCATCACATAAAGCCGCTTATCGTATGATGCAGAAGGCAAAACACCAGACGAGCGTATGGCATCATCGGTTGCACATGTCTGCCTCAGGCTGAAACCGAGACGATCGTTTTCCATTGTTGGTGAGCGTTTGTTCGAAGGGAACACCTACCACATCGTGGGACGCTTAGACGATCTAGAGTTTTTTATTTTGGTGGATGTGGAACACCCCTGCTCATTCACCAAATTTATCATAGAACGAAATACTAGCTACAACGTACTTCGTTGTATGCTGACCAAAGTGAAAGGACTCCTTTCTGTACTTCATACTACACACAACATAAAACAAACAGGAGTCCTAAACTTTTATCCATGTACAAGCTGGAGCTTGTAATGAGCAGCATACGTTGTGCGCAAGCAGGGAAACTTAGAAAAAAATCATCCTAAAATAAACGATCCTTTTATTTTTGATGTTGAAAAGTAAGTACCTTTAGTGATAAAATGGTTCTGAATGATTTCATTTGGTCAGCATTATTTATGGAAGCTCACGTTTATCTTCAAATCATATGGGCGTCACGCCTTAGGCGGACAAGTCGAGCCCATATGATTTGATCAAGGTTTTTTAAAGGTAGAAGCGGCGAA
>JBCCRX010000592.1:0-2913 GCA_039201015.1 Bacteroidota bacterium
GGATAAAACCACCAAGAAGGCAGAAGCGATAGAAGCCTACTTCACAGCAGCACAGAAGTACGAGGAAGCAGGTCAGGAAGAAGCGAAAGTGATCAAAGTATATCGAAGTGCTTTCATCAAATTAGCGAAAGCTAAAAGATATGATACCATTGTTGAGAAAGCCGAGGCGCACCCATTGGCTTTGAAAAATGCAGATGTGAGCTACTATGTAGCAAAAGCCTACAACACCAAGAAAGATTACGCCACAGCACTAGAACACGCACAAGCCGCTACGGCTGCTGCACCCGAGGGTAAAGATACAGGTAAATTCTACATGCTAGAAGGAGATCTTAATACAAAATTAACGAAAACGAGTGACGCAATTACTGCTTACAAAAAAGTGCCTACTAGCAGCAAATATGCAGAACGTGCCGCCTATTTGATTAAAGAATTGGGAGGCGAGTAATAGAATTATCTGACCTCAAGACCCATCATCAAAATCAAATAAACAACAAATTAATGGCAGGTAACAGAACGTTCACCATGATAAAGCCCGATGCAGTGAAAGCAGGGCATATCGGCAATATCCTAAAACACATCACCGACGGTGGTTTCAGAATTGCAGCAATGAAATTGACACATCTTTCTACAGCGAAAGCAGGCGAATTTTACGCCGTGCACAAAGGGCGTCCTTTCTATGAGGAGCTTGTCGAATTCATGTCTTCTGGTCCTATTGTAGCGGCAATTCTAGAAAAAGACAATGCCGTGGCGGATTTCCGTAAATTGATTGGGGCGACCAATCCGGCAGAAGCAAAAGCAGGTACAATTCGGGCACTTTATGCCACCAGCATCGGTGAAAATGCAGTGCATGGTGCAGATTCTGATGAGAATGCAGCCATTGAAGGCAATTTTCACTTTGCTGGAACAGAGATGTTTTAAGATCAAATCATCGGTCATAGGTGAACTTGAGGTTTGCCTGTGGTCATGATTTTACGATCTTTGCCTCTTGAATCTGAATTCTTATTTACGGGTCTATCCCTGAACTATGCAATGATCAAATAATAACTTCCTGATTTATGACCAAGCGTAGGTAGAGCATCCCACCCGCTAGCGGTTCTCTTTGTTGAAAAGATACTTAATCTTTTCTGCAAGCAACACTGCGAGCATGTTGAAAAGCTTCGCCAGCCGAGAGGATTCCCTACGTTTTACTCAGAAAAGGGAATCCTTACATCCCTTTTGCTGAGTAGTATCAGAACAACATCTGCTCGGTCAAAATGCGGAACTTATTTTTTGTCCATTACTATACTAACTCTTCTACTGCAATTCAAATTTCTTAAGTTTTTCCAACCAGACTTTTTCTTGCCGTTGATAGCGTCTTTTTTCGAAAGCCAATCCAGTACATACTATTGCCAAAAGTATGCCCGTAGCTGCACCAATAATTCCTTGATAACCCTCTATTAGATACAAATAATCCAAGAGAATTAAGAGGATCCCACAACCCAGGAAAAACCCGTAAATAAGTGGATTGAGAATGATAAAAACGGCTCGGTTTTGGTATTTTTGGATGGCTTTTCGTACAAAATCGGAGCTGTTCTCTGAGAAGTTGAGTTGCAATAAATTGCGCTGAAAAGCATAAACAAAGTAGAACATTCCGATACCAACGCATCCAAAACCAATCCATTGCAAGGTAGTCGTATTTTGTCCGATCAGGTAATTGGTGCTTATAATTATTGCAATCATGCTGATGAAGGAGGCGATTAACATCCAACTGGTTTTTTTTAACAAGGCTTGCCTTGCTTGCTCGTGTTTTTCTACCGTTTGCACTAGACTCTGAATGCTGTCACTTGGCATCAAGCGTTCCACTTCTTCCTGTAGGTCATTGAGTTTATCCCAAATTATTTTTAATTCTTCCATGATTGATAAATTGTTTTCTGATATTCTTTTTAATGCGATTGACGCGAACTGCCAGTGCATTTTGTTTGATACCTAAAACAGTCTCCATTTCTTTATAAGATAGTCCTTCTAGATAAAGCATAATGACCGATTTATCCTTATCATTAAGCTGACGAATGCAAGTGTAAAGCAGTTCAATATCTGCTTCCAGTGTCCATTTTTCTGTATTTACTGGATCATGCTGTTCTGGAAATTGATTGGTATAGCGTATCTTATTTTTACTTTTTTTACGCGCTTGCAATAAGCACGTATTAAGGGTTACGCGATAAATCCAAGTAGCGATATTTGACCTTCCTTGAAAATCATTGAGTCCTAGCCAAATATTGACGCAAGCATCTTGAAACAAATCTTTTACTTCTGTTTCTTGCTCACAAAAACCGTAACAAATCTTATAGATTATTGTCCGATGTGCTTTTAGGATATGTTGGTACTGTTCTTCCATACATCTTATTAGATACAAGAAAGATCAATTTCTTACAAAAAAGGGTGATTTTTTTTGACCAATAAAAAGTTTGTGGATTGAAAAAAAGAGAGCACTTTTAAAACCTGTTTTGTAAAAAGATTGGAACTAAGTCTTATTCTAAATAATGATAAAGTTTAAAAATTTAGCCGAAATTAAATATCTAAAATGCTGATTATTAGTCGTTTGTAAGGCGTTAAGAAAAGAGAAAAGAGAAAAATATTTGATTATATTTGTAGATATCAGAAAAAAGGCATTACCTTTGCGATACACTCACATCACACAAATCAGGTGTCTTTTGCACATGATTTTCACACCTCTTGGTATAGGTTTCCTTATTTTCGTATCAGCTTAGTTGTCAAAGACAAGTTTAGAGCATATTTGGAGCATTATCTTCCTGTAAACCAGTATTTTCCGAACCTGACTTTGAAAATAATCGCTCGTTTATCTCGATAAAGTCACTATTATTTTCTTCGCCAGAACCGTAAACTACTGACTTACAGTTCAATCCTGCTCCAAAC
>JBCCRX010000593.1:0-2885 GCA_039201015.1 Bacteroidota bacterium
AAGCTCCCGACATGACGATGCTCCAAACCGTTTTTACTTCTAATGAATACTTCCCACAAGGGCCACTGCTTTTTCATCTCATTGCATTATTTAGTTATTGCTTCATCGAGTACACTTAAGAGCTTGTCTAAATTAAGTTTCTTTGTATTCTAAATAGGGGAGTTTGAGAGAGAAAAAAGGGTTTTTCTAAAACCCTTTTTTCTCCCTCATACCTTGCTCCCGCCGTCGAAGACGGCGGCAGATAGGTTTTTTGAAGCTCGAAATTCTAAGGAATTTCTCGCTTCTTAAAATTAAAGCAACCTTAGTTTAAAGTATATTGAGTCACTGTTTCATTATGCTATCGCGTAGCATGCTACTTCAATAATACCATATCACCATACTTACAATAGCATCAACTTGCTTGCGCAAAACTTAGTTTTTCAGCTTGTTTCTCGGCATAAGCTACCGCTGCTTCTCGCACCCAAGCCCCTTCTTGCCAGGCTTTGTTTCTAGTAGCAATACGCTGTTTATTGCAGCGTCCGTGTCCTTTCACGACTTGCCAAAACTCCTCCCAATTGATTGCTCCGAAGTCGTAATGTCCGCGTTCTTCATTCCATTTTAGGTCAGGATCGGGGATCGTTAAGCCCAGAATTTCGGCTTGCGGTACGCTCACATCTATCATTTGCTGGCGCAGTTCGTCATTGGTTTTGAGCTTGATTTTCCACTTCATGGATTGCTCCGTGTGCGTTGATTCGGCGTCTGGTGGTCCAAACATCATCAAGGATGGCCACCACCAGCGATTCAAAGCATCTTGCGCCATTTGCTTTTGTACTTCCGTACCCTTGCAGAGCGTCAGCATGATTTCATAGCCTTGTCTTTGGTGAAAACTTTCTTCTTTACAAATGCGCACCATTGCTCTGGCATAAGGGCCAAAAGAAGTGCGGGTCAGCATCACCTGATTGATGATCGCAGCACCGTCCACGAGCCAACCAATTGCTCCAACATCCGCCCAAGACAAGGTCGGGTAATTGAAAATACTAGAATATTTGGCTTTGCCTGTATGCAGTTGATCGAACAATTCATCTCGACTGATGCCCAAGGTTTCCGCTGCGCTGTAGAGATACAGACCGTGCCCTGCCTCGTCTTGCACTTTTGCCAGTAAAGCTACCTTTCTTCGTAAGCTGGGTGCGCGCGTAATCCAGTTGCCTTCGGGCAGCATCCCAACGATTTCGGAATGCGCGTGTTGCGAAATTTGACGAATGTGCGTCTTTCGATATTTTTCTGGCATCCAATCACGTGGCTCAATGTTCTCTCCTCGATCTATTCTTTCTTGAAATAATTGCGCTTTACTTTTCATTTTTCATCGTTTTATCATCAGTTAAGTAGGTGGACAATGTTTAGATCACATTTAGCGCGTCATCGCCTGTGGCTCGGCGCGCAGAGGAGGTTTGGAGGGCAGCGAATATTCCCCCTCTGTCTTCTGACTTCTTCTGTCTGTCCTCTCTCTTAATTAGGCTTCAAAATCAACGGTCACTTTTTCAGTCAAAGGAATGGCTTGGCAAGTCAATACATAGCCTTGCTCGATTTCTTCGGCTTCCAAACCATACGTAAATTCCATATCTACTTCGCCTTCCAGCAGCTTTGCGCGGCAAGTACTACAAACGCCTCCTTTGCAGGCATAAGGCAAATCGGCTTGTTTTTTTAAGGCAGCATCCAGTATATTATCCGAAGCTCTTGGAATATTGAATTTAAAGGTTTTTCCGCCTTCCTGTATGCTGATTTCAGACAATAAACTAGGGTCAATCTTTCTCTGAACTCTTTTAGTTTTATCGGCTTCGCCCGTGCTGGTATTGAATAGCTCAAAGTGAATTTGGCTTTCATCAAAGCCTTGCGCTTGCAAATAGTCTCGAATCAAAAAGATCATTTGATTTGGGCCACAGATAAAGAAATCATCTGCCTGTTCTGCATCAATCAAAGTACGAAACAAAATGTCCAATTTTGCCCGATCAATGCGTCCATTGAACAAAGGTGCATGACGCGCTTCGCGGGTCAAAAAGTGGAAAATCTCAAATCGGTGAAGAAATTTATTTTTAAGGGCTTCTAGTTCTTCTCTCAAAATAATGGTCGAAACGGCTTGATTGATATAGAATAATTTAAAGGTGCTTTCGGGTTCGAGTTGCAAATGGGTTTTGATGATCGAAAGGATGGGTGTGATGCCACTACCTGCGGCAAAGGCGATGTAGTTTTTGGCTTGGGTATGCTCGCTTTCCACAAAAAAGTGTCCCGTCGGTGGCAAAACCTCTAGCATATCGCCTGCTTTCAGTTGTTCATTGGCGAAAGTAGAAAAACGGCCGCCGTCTATTTTTTTGATAGCCACTTTCCAGCTTCCTTCTAGGGGCGAAGTACAAAGCGAATAGGAGCGTCGAATGTCTTCTCCATTGATTATTGCCTTCAAAGTAAGGTATTGCCCTTGCTTGAATGCAAAATCCTTTGTCTGATGCTGCGGTACATCTAGCTCTACCACCGCGCAATCTACGGTCGTCTTTTCTACAGATTTAATTTTTATTGGATAAAACTTATTTGCCATTTTTTACAAAAGCTAATCGTTATTAGTACAAAACTAATGAATATTAGTTTATCAAGCAAATCAATTCTACTAGGAAGGAGTGAGGAATGGTATTTTTATGAGAAATTTTCCGCTTAGAGCTTGTTTGGATTTTGATCTTTGAGTCGAAAACGAGCTATTTTTTCGTTAATCAAGGCAAAAAATGGGAGCTTATCAGCCTGAGGCGGACACGGTCTAGATAAACCTTGCTTTTTTAACGCTGAGTAACGGAAAAAGAGCTGTTTGTAGACCGATTATTAATTTCCAAACAAGCTCTTAGTTCTACTTTGGCACTTTAAAT
>JBCCRX010000594.1:0-2877 GCA_039201015.1 Bacteroidota bacterium
GCCAATGCCAATGAATTTTTGCTCGATAAATTAATTCTTTGGTTCGGTATGAACCCCAAACTCAAAATAATTAAATCCGTCCGTGCAAAAATTAGACAACTTGGTAAAAGAGCAGCTTAATTTAACACGGACTATTGTTCTAAATAGAATAACAAAATATTTTCACACACGATTTTTCAACAAAAATGAAGTATTTGCTACCATTTTTCCTTTTCGTTTGCTGTATGAAGCTGGAAGGAAATGCTCAAAAAATAGCCATAGAACCCTACCTTTTCATTAATAAGCAAAAAGACACCATTCAGGCAGAGCTAGGCAAATTTATAGTCCCTGAAAATCGCAATAATCCCAATGGAAAGCAACTTGCTCTTTCGTTCGTTCGATTCAAGAGTACAAATCCTACTCCTGCTGCACCTATTGTTTATCTTGCTGGAGGACCTGGAGGTTCTGGCATTAATACTGCAAGAGGAGATCGTTTTAGTTTGTTTATGCGATTGCGAGAAGTAGCAGATGTGATTGCTTTTGATCAAAGGGGAACGGGCATGTCTAATGAATTGCCTTCTTGCCCGTATGAGTTCATTATGGAACAAGAGCGTGCAATTAAGAAAGCAGAATATTTGGATAGTACCCTACAACATATCGAAAAATGCTTGAATTTTTGGAAAGCGGAAGGACACGATTTAAAAGCCTACAACACCACAGAAAGCGCTTTTGATATAAATGATTTAAGGAAGGCATTGGGTGTAAAGAAGATTTCGTTGTGGGGAATCAGCTATGGCTCACATTTAGGATTTGAATACATCCGAAACTTTGCTCCGAGTGTAGAAAGAATCGTACTAGCCAGTTTGGAAGGTCCAGATGAAACCCTCAAATCTCCTGCCGCAACGGATAATTTTCTGAAAGAAATTTGCAAAAGAGCAGCAGATAATTATGGCAGCAGACGTAAATATCCTGATTTGGAACGAACCATAAAATCTGTACACGAAAGACTCCAAAAAGAACCTGTTGTTTACACTTATCGAGATTTGAGAACAGGGAAAGATGAAAGGGTTGGTATTAGCAATTTTGAATTGCAATTTGCAATTGCAGGCTTCTTTATCAAAGACCCTCAAAACTCTAGAAACTTACCAAGAGTTTACACGGAAATGAATGAAGGTAACTTTTCTCGCGTTGCACCAATGATTGCTTTGTTGAAACGCTACTTATCGCAAGAAATTCGCCCGATGAGTTTTGCCATGGACATGAATAGTGGAATTTCTGCTAAACGAAAAGCACGAATTGCAAAGGAAATGGAGAAAGCTACTTTGGGTAGCACCGTCAATTTTCTCTATTACGAATGGATGGACGCGCTCGACTTTGGACAGCTACCCGATGAGTTTAGAACACTACCTGAAAATAAAGTAAATGTACTATTGCTAAGTGGCTCTTTGGATGGAAGAACCTATCTCGAATCTGCCAAACAGATCGCTAAATCTTTCAAAAAAGGGAAACACATCATTATTGATAATGCAGGTCATAATTTGTACATGACTGATCCATTAATCAGCGATTTGGTGGTCAACTTCTTTAAAGGTAAAAGGCTTAGTATAACTGGAATTAAGCTACGACCAACTAAATTCAAATAAATTTTTAGATCGTAGAGATTTTCAAAAATCCCTGCTCACTCATCCCCTCTACAATGAAACAAAATTGCTACACTAGATTCATTACTGCTTACTCAGAGGTTGCATCAGGCTGAGGCGTCCATCAATAGTTCATTTGATAAATACTAGAGCAAAATACGCTATTTGCTCCATAGATTCATCTGTCCCAACCAAATCTGATTTCCAGACTTATTCTCTCCCAAGAACAAGAGTTGCTTTCCATCTTCAGAGAGGACATGCGAAAAGTCAGGATGTGAAAAATAAACTTGTTCGCCTGTATCATTTTGTCCAATTATTGTAAAATCACCCATTTGCCCACGCCCCAAATCAATCTTTGCGACTGCGGGATAATAGAGTAGTTTAGCTTCAGAAAACTTACTCCAATCATCGCTGAAAATCCCGTTTTTTTTGAAACCTCCAATCTCGCCGTATATCCAATAAATAGCGTTTCCGTCAGGACTCAAAATCAACTCCTGCGGTGTTAGCATAGACTTTGATTCTCTGTTCATCTCGTCGCGGCATGCACCGTATTGTGCTTTAAGTTTACCCTCTACATCAAAATAAAATAACAGTAAATCTTCATAATTAATAAGACCCTCGGAAGTGGTAGTCCTCTCACGAGAAAGTATTTTTCTATATTCTTGGCCACCAATGAATATTTCGCCTGTAGGCGTAACGTAAGTCATGATTTTCTCAAAAAAGCGACCCAAATAAACGGGCTTTTGCTTTTGAGAGGGAGGCTTGACTGCTTTTTCACCAAATTTTTTTAAGTCTGTGCTTTCAATCCACTCCACTCGACCATTGTTCACTTTAGCCAACTGAAATCCATCCCATTTGATATTTCTCTTTACGCTCATGTAAGTGATTGGCGAATTGATTCCTTTCAATTGCTGCAATTGATCTATTCTCACAAGAAAACCCTTGCTACTGGCTTCTTTTGATTGGAACTTTGAGTCTTCTTCCACTCAATACTCCGCTAGAATAGGAAACAAATCATCAAATTTTATGCTTGGCTATTTAGTACAGTGTAAACTAAGTTTCTTTGTATTTTGTATAGGGGAGTTTGAGGGAGAAAAAAGGGTTTTAGAAAAACCCTTTTTTCTCCCTCAACCCTTTTTCGCCGCCGTCTTCGACGGCAGCAGATAGGTTTTTTGAAGCTCGAAATTCTAAGGAATTTCTCGCTTCTCAAAATTAAAACAAACTTAGTTTACAGTGTATTTAGTCCACTGTAAAATAA
>JBCCRX010000595.1:0-2869 GCA_039201015.1 Bacteroidota bacterium
AACAGCGGACAGTGCAAAGCGATTAGCTACTACAGGCGAAAGTGCTATTTATTCTATCTTTAATATAAAGAACAACTTTGTAATCAACACAGTAAGAGGAATTATATTTTTAATAATTGGCTCTATTGCTTTGCCTCTGAGTACGACTGTGAGATTGAGGATAGGGGAACGCAGCATAGATGGCGTGAAGTTCTTTATAGGCTATATGATTGTTCTCTATATTGGTTTATTCGGCTTTAGCTTAAATCCAATCTATTTTCCAGATGGTAAAGGCTTTCGACCTGTACCAGAGGATTATGAAAATATTGAGCTTTATGAGAAAGAATTTCAAGAATGGGATGAAAGAGCGAGTTTCCTTCGTGGGAGTGATTTAGAAAGTTTTTTATCAGGTTATTTTCCTAATATTAATTTTAGCGTTACAATATATTTTGTTCTGATTATCTTAATGCGCAACCTACATTCAATGTCAATAGATAAGGAGAAATTCGTCAAAAGACATTCTTATTATCGAGGAAAGACGTTCTGGCATTTATTTAATATAGATCGTGAAGATGAATCTTTATGGATAGCTGATGCAGTTGTATGGATATTAATTGGTTTTTTCGTTATCAGTTCTATAGATCGATTCTTGGCTCTTTTAGTTATGGCGCAAGCTATTATGCTCTTAATAGAAGAAATAGCTGTTAAAAGGAAAAAGCGTCATGCGGTACTGGATATAATAGATGCAGAAATCGAATCAAAGATTATCAATGAGTATCGAGCTAAATTCGTGACTAAGGAAGAAAGTGTCAGAATAAATCGTACAGATAAAGTAGAAGATGTAGAATTAGCCTAGCGTTTAGGCGTTCTCCTGATGGTTCTTTTAGGTGCTTTTGGACGTTGTTGTGCTGCTTTTCGCATCATTTGCACCCCTTTTCTTTTAGTGGTTTTGTTCGTTTGTTTTACAGTAGCTTTGCTTGTTTTCTTAATTGAAGTAGCCGCTTTTTTGAAGGAGCTTGCTTTCTTTTTTAAAGTATTAGTGTTGATTTTTATAGGCTTAGCACTTTTATGTACGCGCAGTTTATTGCTTGGTTTCTTGGCAGCTTTTTGTTGTTTCGCCCCTTTTGTCCAAGAACCATTTATTGGTTTTATGCTACCACCGCCCCAACTTTTACCTCTAAGTAGTTCTGGGTTTTTAACTCCTTTGCTACGTCCTTTGCCCTTTTTCATTTACGATTTTTTAATGAATTTCTGTTATAATCGTCTCAAATTAAAATAAATTTTCCGTTTCCCAAAAAAGTGGAGAGCGGAATAAAATGAAAAGATAAAGTTATGGAATTTCAGTATTTAGAAGATTTCTCAAAGACTACGGTAAATAATATGGAGCTTGTACAGACTGCGCTGAAAGAGACAGGAGCTACTATAGATACTAAATTATTTCCTTTGATAGAAGAAGCGGAGAATGACAATGCTTTGGCTCAATATGAACTTCACGATATGTTTGTATATGGACTAAACAATGTCAAACCCAACTATAAGATGGCAGAAAGGTATTTCAATAAAATACAAGATGCTAATATTGCCGAAGGTGATTCCAAACTTATTTCCGAAGGGATGAAAGCTAAAGCTTTGTTTCATCATGAATTTGGTGAAGATAGCCTTGCTTCTACTGCTTTACTTGATTGTTTTAAATATATGGTTTCAAATTTAGAACCAATAGATTGGGATAGTGAAGTGATAGCATTGGTATCAGAAAACTTTGCTGAATGGCAAGAAGGAATACGTGAAAATGAGGGTTACGAGTAGGAATATCTTCTTTTTAAACCGCAAAAAATATCTGAGATAAGATTTAGAAATATGCCACCAACAGCAAACCATCTTGATTCTGAAGTATAACTAGATTAGAATAGCATAAACGCTATTCATTTTAATGCCTAAGGTAACCACAGAAGCACATCGGATTTGCCCTGAACTGATAGAAGCCGTGAAGCTCATAGATGATTTGAGCTATACCCGCCAATATGCAGAAGTATTTGAAGACTTAGTAGATTGGATGGTTTGGCAACATCAGTTTCCACCGAATGAAGCAAACCCTATTGCCAAGTATTCTGATAAAGAACAGGAGCAGTTCCTATCTATTTTCAAAGTAGTTCAAGAGGAAGTGAAAAAACGATCAAATTTGTGGAGCGAACAAAAGAGTGATCAGAATTGGTATGACCCAATGGGTAGGTTATATGAGTGTATTACCAGTAAAAATAAGTCGAGTCGGCTTGGGCAGTATTTCACACCTAAGCATGTAGTCAATATGATGGTTCAGATGCAAATGGGGGATAGCGAAAAGGACTTTATCACCATGCTTGATCCTGCTTGTGGTTCTGGCAGAATGGGTTTAGCTGCTGCAACTCAATCCATGATAAAAGGTACAGCGATCTGGGTGACAATGAATGATATTGACCCAATTTGCAGTAAAATGACCGCAGCAAATATGTGTTTAAATGGTATCGTTGGGGAAGCTCTTTGTTGTGATGGTTTAGATATCAAAGGCGACAGCTATCGCTTTGGATATCGAGTAGAACCGATGTTGGCACAAGTACCCAATGAAATGCAGCAAATTTATCGTATGGCGATGCTCTCCAAAACAGGGCAAGATGTTCAAAAACAGTACGTAATCAAGCCAGTTGCTTACGAGCAAACTTATCTCAAGCAAGTTAATGATAGATATTTACAAGAATTGGGAGAACGTCAAAAAATTGGCACTTCAAGATTAATTGTGGGTATGGAAAAAAAGGATTACCTTGGTCAGATGGAACTAACAAATTTTTACGAAGAATTATTGGGCATCACTCTACCGTGGCAAGTGGAGGGGGTAGAAATACACCAACATACCCAA
>JBCCRX010000596.1:0-2867 GCA_039201015.1 Bacteroidota bacterium
AACATACCAGTTTTGAATGAAAGCATTACAATTTGATGAAAATGGTTACTTGAAATCGGAAATGGAAACAATCATTGAGATAAATATACCGATTTTGCAGCAGCACTTTTCAAATTCAAATACTCGGAGATGGTTATTTGATAACTATCTAAATTACATTGAATCATTCCAACGCCTTATTTTTCCCTATTTTGAACAGTGGATAGATGGTAGTTTTATTAGCCAAAATCAAAATCCTAGAGACATTGATGTTGTAACCTTCTTAGATTATCGGGTGTTCAATCAAAAGATCAATCAACTGGACAATTTCTTAAGTTTTTCAAGGGAATCTGAAAAACTTGATACCTACATTGTCAAACACTTTCCCGAAAATCATTCAAAATTTACAGATTACATGGAAATTCGTGAACTTTGGAAAGCACGTTTTGCTTTTGATAGAGAAGAGCGTCCCAAATCATTTGTAAAAATCAATTTTGAAGAAGCCTTGTAGTATGAATTTGGAAGATATATTTAGCGGCAATAGAAAAAAATATATGCAAGTCATTCGTTTACTTGCACTCATTGAAGGCGTCAATCAAAGCATACAATTAGCTATCAAAATGGATAGTCCACTAGAAGAAAAACAATACAAACACCTCAAAAAACAATACACGAATGATTTACTCGGTTTACTGAAGAGCTATGATTTGTCTTTGCAGACGGTTTGAGAATTGTAGTTCAGGCAAGGATACCTTTGCTTTTGTCGGCGTACTAGCTAGAGCTAATAGCGAGCAGGTGGGGAGGAGCATGGGGAGAAAGATTATTATCAATTAGTATCATAATTTAGGCTGCTACTTTTAAAATACTGGTCCGTCTTTGAGCCGCAGCCGCATAAGCTAAACTCGCATAAATATCGGTACGCTCTAGTTTCGGAAAATCTTCCAATATTTCGTCTATGGTCATTCCAGCAGCCAGATAACCTAGAATGTCGCCCACTGTAATGCGCATTCCTCTAATACAGGCTTGTCCACTACGTTTTCCAGCTTCTACTGTAATGATATGTTGATATTCCATCGTATTTATATTTTTGCTTACCAAATATACAACAAACGCTTAAATTCATCAAAGGCATATTTTCTCTGTTGGGTTGTTGGCTAAAAAACAACTTAAACTGATGTGCGACGATTTAATGTGCCGTATCAAAAGTGGATTTACGATTAGATGATTTTTGGAATTGCAGTAGTACTTCCATTGACTTGATTCTAATGCCAAAATAAAAGTGATTCCCACAAAGTGCGTAGGAATAAGTTTCCAACACGGGCGAAAGATATTTGCTGTATCGTTTTAAGAAAAAGAGATGATTTTCAGGTTTTTAAAGAGCGTTTCTTTGTTCACCGAGCGATTATAAACATAATACAAATGTTCCGCTTCAAATTGGGTGTAGTAGTGGCTGGTGAGTGCCATGATTTGGATTATTTATGTGTTGAGTAGATTTACCAGATTCGTGAAATTTGTTGAGTTCGTGAAATTTGTCAAATTTTGAAAATTTGACAAATTGACTTGACTGACTTTATTAGCATGAACTTCTGGCTATACAGAAACTCTAATTGACTAAAAGTAGTGATGTCCCTGTCTTAATTCGCTTATTAATTGTAGCGATAGCGAGCAAGGAGGTACTAGCAAGAGTAATCCTATCCTTTAAATCTGACATCAAAAGAAATAGTAGTGATTGGTTGATCTTTAGGATTTGGATCATGTTTGAATATGCCCACAGTAAATTTCACTCCGTTTACTAGATACTGTGGAGCATGAAAAAAAGAATATTTCCATATTTTCAAATTATTGTTGGCAGTAGTCAAATCTTCACCACGATAACCCCATTCTCCATTCTCTACTTTGTACAGTTTTACATTATCATCTATCTCATGTGTCCAATACCTAAGTTCCAAGTCCTCAACATTATACACTTCTTCACCAGAAACTATGAATATAAATTCCTCGCTGCTTTCATCGAATATCATTCTTACAGTATCATAGACTTTCAAAACCTCATGATCTCCTTTTATCTCTACTGAAGAAATCTCATAATCTGCTGGATTTTTTGATATAGTCGTAAAAAGATCACTTATCCAAATCGCGAAACATAAAAAAAGAAAAGCACCTATTGCTAAAACTATTCTCCTCCAGGAAAATACCATTCTATCCTCACTATTCTCTAAGTGCTCTATCTCTTTCCAAGCCGCTTTCCGATAGCTTCCCTGTGGAAAATCCTCCAAATATTGCTGATAAGCAGCAATACTATTTTGTGCCTTCGCCGACTGAAAGGCTCTTTTATCCGCAGTTTTGGCAGCTTGGGCTTGTTCTTTGTCGCGTGCTACAATGGCACTTTGTGCTGCTGCTGCGTATTGCCCATTGGGATAGTTTTTGAGATAGGTTTCGTAGTCCTGCTGTTCTTTAGCCGTTTCCCAAGCTTGGCGTTCTATTTTTTCGCGCTCCGCTTTTTGTTTAGCCTTAATACCAGCAATCGCACTTTCTGCTTGGCTACGGTGCTGTCCATTAGGATGTTGAAGCAGATAATTATCGTAGCTTTTTAGGGTATTGAGTTGTACGGCTTTCTCCCAAGCTTTTTTGTCGTTGAAATAGCGGCGCGTTTGCTCTTTTTCCGCGCGTTTTTGTTGGGCTGCTTTGGCGACTGCATCTATAATGCCGCTGTACAAAGGATCACGTTGGAGAGGCGTGAGATTGCCGAGTGGCTGTCCATCCACGGGTGCTTGCAGTTCAGAAAGCGGTGTGAGGTGCCAAGCGCAAGCCCTAGCGATGATCGGAATCAAGGTCGCTTCACCATTGCGGTGGCGTTCGAGGGCTTTGGTCATTTCGATGTCGTAGGC
>JBCCRX010000597.1:0-2862 GCA_039201015.1 Bacteroidota bacterium
CCCATTTTTAATTTTCTCCCAAACTACTACTGCCTTGCTCATCAGTCAGGTAACACAGGCTATCTTCCTTCTTCGCGCCTTGTATTAGTTCGCGATAATTCTCAAAAATTTGGGTAGCTTATCTTTTACAAATTCCCTAAAGAGAACTTTTCTGACTGCTCTACGAAATTCACTCATGACCATTGAAATTAAAGCCCAATCAATTAGATAATTTTTATCTTGATCCGTGCATTCGTAGCAAAAAATCTTTTACAAGAAAACCCTATAGTTTGAAGCCTATTTATTACAGATCCAAAAACGGAATAAATCGCTACCTTAGCTGACTCAATTGATCGCTAAAACAAATAAAACCTTATGACACAGTCACTAAAACATTTGCAAGAAAAAAAAGAGCAAGCCTTGCTAGGAGGTGGAACGGCGCGCATCAATAAGCAGCACGAAAAAGGGAAACTGACCGCTAGAGAACGATTATATTTTCTCCTAGATGAAGGTTCTTTTGAGGAAATTGGAATGCTAGTGACGCACCGCAGTAGCGATTTTGGTTTGGATCAACAAAAAATTTACGGCGATGGTGTAGTGACAGGTTATGGAACGATCAATGGTCGTTTGGTCTATGTTTTTTCGCAAGATTTTACCGTTTTTGGTGGCTCGCTTTCCGAGACGCATGCAGAAAAGATTTGTAAGATTATGGACTTGGCGATGAAAGTCGGTGCGCCGCTCATTGGTCTGAATGATTCGGGCGGTGCGCGCATCCAAGAAGGCGTGGTTTCGCTGGGTGGCTATGCGGATATTTTTCATAGAAATGTACGCGCGTCGGGCGTCATTCCACAAATTTCTGCCATCATGGGACCTTGCGCGGGCGGAGCAGTATATTCTCCTGCGATCACTGATTTTATTATGATGGTGGAGCACACTTCCTACATGTTTGTGACTGGTCCAAATGTGGTAAAAACAGTGACAAACGAGACGGTAAGTTCAGAAGAATTGGGTGGAGCCAGTACCCATGCCACCAAATCGGGTGTGACCCATTTCACCGCCGCAAACGACATTGATTGTATCGAAAAACTCAAGACGCTCCTTTCTTTCATTCCTCAAAATTGCGAAGAGAACGCGCCATATTTACCCTACGAAATAGGAGAAGAATGGCGAGAAGAATTGGGACAAATCATTCCTGAAAGCTCCAATCAGCCCTACGATATGCGCGAGATTATTGCGGGCATCACGGATAAAGATTCCTTTTTTGAAGTCCATAGAGATTATGCAGAGAACATGGTAGTGGGTTTTGCTCGTTTAGCGGGTCGTAGTATTGGGCTTGTCGCCAATCAGCCCATAAGTCTAGCGGGTGTTTTGGATGTAGATGCTTCCAAAAAGGGCGCGCGTTTTGCTCGTTTTTGTGATTGCTTCAATATTCCGCTGCTCGTCTTAGTAGATGTTCCAGGCTTTTTGCCTGGCACGGATCAGGAGTGGAATGCGATCATCACAAATGGTGCAAAATTACTCTATGCACTCAGCGAAGCGACCGTTCCTAAGGTGACTTTAATTACCAGAAAAGCCTACGGCGGTGCTTACGATGTCATGAATTCTAAGCACATCGGAGCAGATATGAATTTTGCTTTTCCTGGAGCGGAAATTGCAGTCATGGGGGCGAAAGGGGCAAGTGAAATTATTTTTCGAAAAGAAATAAAAGCAGCGGATGATCCAAGCGCGAAACTGGCAGAAAAAGAAGCAGCATACGCCGCCACTTTTGCCAACCCTTACCGAGCTGCACAAAGAGGATTCATAGATGAAGTGATTGAGCCAAGAAGCGCGCGAAGAAAACTTATTAAAGCTTTTGCGATGCTAGAAAATAAGGTAGAAACCTTACCAAAGAAAAAGCACGGGAATATTCCATTGTGATTATGTGATCGGATAAAATTAGTCTATCAATCGAAATGGAATCTTCTTTTAATCTCCTATTCATGCGTATTCTACTTCTGACTTCTAGACTCTGACCTCTCGTTAAGCCTTCTTTTCCGTCATTTTCCGCATAAATATCTTTCCACGCCTCCTTTTCTTCGAAAAAGGTGTTTCAATGATTTCCTGCCAATAGCCGTCCAGCGTATTTTCAGAATCGAATATGCTTCTATTGTGTATGAATTGATATTTTTTGTTGTGATTGGGTTTGCTATCAAAACCCGCTGTTTCCACAAAGCGATTTTCCTCTAAATAAATAGAATGATCGGGATAAACAATACCGCTTACTTCCATTTCTATAACTTCTCCGTTTTCCAGATAGACATAAGTTCTACCCTTCACTTTTCCGCCTCTAGCTTCTAGGTATAGCTCAAAAGGCAAGCCAGTCGTGGCTTCCAGACTACCTTGTGTAATGTAGCCCTTCCAATGACCACTCAAATATTTGTCCTTTTTTTGAGCAATCGAAGGTGTTGAAAAAATGCCAAAAGCAAGAAAGAGGAATAGAAATCTAAGCATAAAGTTTGGATTGAAAGAAAGATCAGTTGAGTATCTGCCCATTAGACGTAAAATTTGTAGCTTTCGTTGTGGAATTTACAAAATTTTTATTTTTTTATCGTCAACAAATTACGGTTCTGAATGATTTCATTTGGTCAGCATTATTTATGGAAGCTCACGTTTATCTTCAAATCATATGGGCGTCACGCCTTAGGCGGACAAGTCGAGCCCATATGATTTGATCAAGGTTTTTTAAAGGGAGAAGCGGCGAAATTCGCCGCTTCTCCCTTTAAAAAACCTTGATTCGTTTGGAAGGACTCGACCTGTCCGCCTCAGGCTGACGTCCTTCTAAACGAAAACAAACGAAATTTAATAGTTGGCGATATCTTTCTAAAGATACTCGACCAAATGAAA
>JBCCRX010000598.1:0-2853 GCA_039201015.1 Bacteroidota bacterium
AAAATTAGAGATTTTTGATGCTTTTCACCCTTAAAATCCCTTAAGCAGAAAGTTTTTCTCATCAGAAAAAAAACTTTCTGCGAATTTTGGAAACGGAATCCATACTCAAATGTCGATCTAATTTTTTGAACGTTACTAAGTTCACGTTTATCTTCAAATCATCTAGGCATTAGCCTCACGCCTGAGGCGGACACGGTGTGGTGGACAAGTCGAGCCTAGATGATTTGATCAAGGTTTTTTAAAGGGAGAAGCGGCGAATTTCGCTGCTTCTCCCTTTTAAAAAAACCTTGATTCGTTTGGAGGGATTCGACCTGTCCGCCTCAGGCTGACGTCCCTCCAAACGAAAACGAACGAGACTTTGGTAATTGACGATATTTTTCTAAAGACATTTGACAAAATGAAATCATTTAGAGCCAAGAGAGGTATTCTTTGAATTTTTAGTACTCCAACAAATACTCCATCTTCTCCCGCACCTTTTCCACACTCGGCAACATACGTTGCTCCAAAACGCTATTCAAAGGAATAGCGGGTAGATTTTCTGCACCCAAAGTCAAGACGGGCGCATCCAAATCGCGAAAACACTGCGCTTGGATGCGTCCTGCGAGGCTGCTGGCGAAGGAAGGTTGGGCGGCTTCTTCCGTCAATACCAAGCAACGATTGCTTCTTTTGACTGATTCAAAAACAGTAGTTTCGTCCAGAGGATAAAGCGTTCTCAAATCAATGATTTCGATCGTTTCTTCTAGTGCTTCGGCGGCATTGCACGCCCAATGCACACCCATACCATAAGTCACGATACTCAACTTAGGCGGCATCGTATCATCGCCCATACGAATAACATTCGCTTTGCCAAGCGGCAAAATATAATCCGCTGCTGGCTCGATGGTTTTGGCGCGTTCCGTCCCTTTCATTTTCGACCAATACAAGCCTTTGTGTTCTAAAATCACGACTGGATTGGGATCGTGATAAGCGGCTTTCATCAAGCCTTTCAAATCTGCGCCATTGCTGGGATAGGCGATTTTGATGCCTCTGATTTGCGTCAAAACAGATTCGACACTCGAAGAATGATAAGGTCCACCGCTGCCATAGGCGCCAATCGGGACGCGCAGCACCATACTCACGGGATATTTGCCGTTGGAAAGATAGCAAGAGCGACTGACTTCGGTGAACAATTGGTTCAGACCTGGCCAAATGTAATCAGCGAACTGTACTTCTACTATGGGCTTCAAACCCACTGCAGACATCCCAACGGTAGAACCGACGATAAAAGCTTCTTGAA
This sequence comes from Bacteroidota bacterium, assembly GCA_039201015.1. GTDB lineage: Bacteria > Bacteroidota > Bacteroidia > Chitinophagales > Saprospiraceae > JAAUTG01. The sequence goes on from JBCCRX010000598.1 coordinate 1,277, forward strand.
TCGGCGTATTGAATACACGCGCTTCCCCAAATTTTTGTGCTAAAGTGGCTGCTTCTCGAAATACGCCACCCAAACGCGCGCCCACATCTTGCCCATAGAGCATTGCTTTTTTGTCCGAACGCATGATTTCTTTTATGGCATGCAAAGCACTATCCACCATGACGCTGGTTTTTCCGTTTTTGGTTTGTCGTTTTCCTTGTTCTTGGGTGATTGGACTAGGTGCAAAATCGTGTGTAAACAAATCTTCGGGTCTAGGGTCTTCTGCTTTCTGCGCCAGTTCAAAATCCTTTGCTACTCGTTCTTGTGCCTTTACTTCTAGTTGCGCTAATTCATACGCTGTGAAGCCATTGTCCAGAAGTTGTTCTTTTAAAATAGGGTAGGGGTCATTCAATTTTGCTTCTTCCAAATCATCGCGATACCATTCCATGCGTACCCCCGAAGTGTGATGATTTAAAAGTGGCACATTGGCGTGTACCAAAAAAGGACGTCTTTCCCTCCGAATCGTTTTGATGATGCTACGAAGGCGAGCAAAGGCAGTCAAAAAATCGCTACCATCCAAACTAACGGCTTCGATGCCATGAAAACCAGCGGCATATTCTGCTGCATTTTGGGCGCGTGTTTCTTCGGCACTTGCGGAGATATCCCAACCATTGTCTTGTACCAAATATAGAATGGGCAATTGGCGCAAAGCCGCCATTTGAAAGGCTTCCGATACTTCTCCTTCGGTGACAGAGGCATCTCCTAGCGAACAGGCAACTATTGCATCGCGCCTTTCCGCTATATCCAGTTGTTCTTTGTATTGCAAACCCATAGCAGCACCTGTAGCGGGAATAGCTTGCATGCCCGTGGCAGAAGATTGATGCGGAATTTTGGGTTTGTCTTCATCTTTTAAGCTAGGATGTGCATAATAGGTTCTTCCACCCGAAAATGGGTCATCTCTTTTGGTAAGCAACTGTAGCATCAAGTCGTAAGGGCGTATCCCGATGCCGAGTAGCATCGCATCATCTCGATAGTAGGGATAGAGAAAATCTTGCGCCTGCAATTGAAGCGCAAGCGCAAGTTGTATTGCTTCGTGACCTCTGGAAGTGGCGTGTACGTATTTAGAGACCAATTTAAAATTATTCTCGTACAATTCTGCCATTGCTTTTGCGGTACAAAGCAATTGAAATCCCTTCGACAAAATATCTTTGCCAATTCTACTTTTCGTCAAGAGCATTTTGTATATGGTTTTATTCAATCAGAAACTGGATACAGTGTAGTTTAAGTCTTTTTAAATTTTAGAAGCGAGAAACTCCTTAGAATTTCGAGCTTCAAAAAACCCATTTGCCGCCGTCAAACAAGGGGTGAGGGAGAAAAAAGGATTTTTCTAAAACCCTTTTTTCTCCCTCAATCTCCCCTGTTTATAATGTAAAGAAACTTTTGTTACAACGCACTAAATACACTGTAAACTAAGTTTTATATGGTTTTTCAAGGGGAGTTTGAGGGCGAAAGATGATTTTAGTAAAATCGTCTTTCGCCCTCATCCCCCTTTCCGCGCCGCCTTCGGCGGCGCAGGGATTTTTTTTGAAGCTCCAAAC
>JBCCRX010000599.1:0-2816 GCA_039201015.1 Bacteroidota bacterium
AGCACCTTGTTTTGGCTCATACAGTATTTTGTTTTTAACGCCTTTTTGGCACTTTTTTCACTAAAAGAAATTAGGTCGATTTTGATAATTCCTCAAAAAAATTCAGAGAACCAAAAAATGTAGCGGATTTTTGGTCTGAAATAGATCAAATTTTCCTGATTGTAACGTTTTGCGGTGAAAGAAAAAAGTCTCCAAAAATCAGCAAACTTAGTGGTTTTCCGCGCCGAAGGCGCGGAAATTCTTTCGGAGGGAGAGATGAATCGGAGGTAAAACCGCCGATTCATCTCTCCCTCCTGAAGTTCCCTTCGCTGCGTCAGCAGCGAAGTATATGGAATTTCAATACTTAATAGAGACGCTATTGCAGCATTTACTAATCACCGCATTACGTTATAATCAGAAATTTTCTAAAGCAAAAGGCTTTATATTGTAAATATCAGACTGCTCGAACAATAAAATTAGCTTTTTTGTTATTTTTGCATCACACACAAACAGACTCTTCAAATTCTGGTATCTTGCTACTTGAAGGTCAGATGCTAATAATCAGTTACCAGCCATCTTTTGAGTACAGCGCGATTTAATAAAAAATCAGCTGTAATATGAATTTCAATTTTTATTTTAAAACGATTCTTTTTTCGTTCTATGCGTTCAGCATTTTGGGCTGCGGTGATTTGGATGACAATCTAGGCGGAGCGGTAGAAGAATTTAGATTATTCCGAGAAGAATCCATTTTTGCGATAGATGAAGCGATCGTTTCAGTAGAAAATGGACTAATGAATGGTACGGACGCGATCAAGGCTTTGGGGCGACAACTCGACCAATCCATTCAAGATGTTTTGATTTACAATGTGCCTTTCATCTTAGATAAACTCACAGGCGAAGCAAACAGTGCTATTTTTTGTGCCAGTGATTTTGCTGCAAATCGAGCCTTATATTACATGCGCTCCATGAAGGCAGAATTGCTGACTGGTAAATTGCCTGAACCGCCACCGCCAACGATTTGCCAATCTTCTATCAATAGTATAGATATGAATGCGCCCGAAGGCATACGGAGTATTCTTACTATTTTCGGCTATGATTTTATCAAAAAAGATTCTTTTGAGGTCTTTTTAGTATCCAATGAAGGAAAAACCTATCCACTAAGTAATAGCATCCTTTTCCAAACTGACTACGAATTCACGATCAATCTTTCCACTTTTGACGATGTTTTCATAGAAAGTTGGGATTATCTTTCCATTCAATACAGCCAGCAAGAACTCTTTGCAATCAGCATTGTGAAGGAACGAGCGGCAGAAGCACTAACGGAAACCCAGTACGTTTCTATTCCTAAATTTGGATTTTTGCCACCACACACCAATGGTGATCGCGAATTTAATGGCAACGGACCCAAAGTCGTTGTACATGCCCGTCTTCGTCACAATCGTAAACAAGCCTACATCGAACTATACATGCTGGCGGAAGAATTGCGTTCGGACTGGACGAGGGCAGAAGGATGGAGCAATCCACTCTACTACTACACGGCGCCCGAAGGTTGGCACATCAAAAAAATTGAAGGCATCACCGATTTTCAAAACTTAGTTAACTATACAGATACTGATGAATTGGTAGATATCTTCTATACTTCTATTGGCCAAGCCGAAGTAACGGGCGATTATGTGGATGATGATGCTGGCATTCATACGCAAGTCAATTTTAATTTCAGCTACAAAGTGCCCGTGGTGATAGAGGAAGATTAAGGTATTCTGACATTGCTTATTGCTAGCATTGTGAGACATTGCTAGGTTGGCATTTTTATGCTCGTCGCTCGTTTTTGAGGTCTGACTTCATGCTTTCTTTCTCAATGCGCTCTCAGTGATTTATTCTATTTCGATAGCTGTATTTGTTTTAAAAAAATATTTACAATTAATCCTTACTAAATTGTCAGCTAAAAAAGTGGTATTCTCCTAGTTGAAAGCATGATTTTTGAAGTCATACCATCAACTTACTACCACTTTTCAATCTGATTGTCTAACTCTCCTCTGTACCTTAATGGTTTAAATAAGGCAGGGTACTTAAACGCTTTTAAAATGAAAAAAACAATACTCTTTTCTATATTTATCCTCTCTGCATCAACCATCTTTGCACAATCTGCCAAGCCAGAACGCATCGTAAAACTTGATCCCTTTGCTTTGTTTGTCTCTACCTTGGGCGTACGATTCGAGCAAGTTATGACAGGTCAATACTCCATACAAGTTGGTGGTTCTTACACCACGCAAGCCGTCACGATGTGGGAAGGTTTGGAAGGTCGCGCTAATGGCTACACGATCAACATGCAGTTGCGGCGATACTTTTTGCCAGGCTACGAAAGTGTAGGTCGGGTTGCGCCCGAAGGCGTTTACATTGGTGCTTGGGGAAAATACGAGCATCTAAATGCGACGCTCCGCATTGGCGACGATAAAGCAGACATGATGAATGGATCAGCATACAGTGGCGGACTGATGGCGGGTTGTCAATTTTGGATTAAATACAAAAGGCGTAATCTCCTTCTTTTTGATGCTTTCATGGGAGGAGGCTACAAAATTGCGGACTATGCAGGACGTTTTGCAGAGAAAGGACGTTTGATTCAATACGCTCGCTCTGGTATTGTTCCGAGGTTTGTGGTCTCTGTCGGGATGCCGATATAATATAAGATTAGGTGTACTTAGAGTATGTTTTAAAATTAAATTCTGATATATTGAAAATTTAGCAAAAATTTGAAATTAAATTTTGTAAAAATCTAGTAATCATCAAATTTGTTGAGAGCATTTGATTTTTATTAGGACACTATCAGGTTATTATGG
>JBCCRX010000600.1:0-2778 GCA_039201015.1 Bacteroidota bacterium
CTTCAATCAACACCTGTATCCGTGCGCTGACAGTAATCTTTTCCCCTTTTAAAATTAATGTGCTTAATGTCAGCAATAACATATTTTGATACTTTTCAATCCATCTTGATTTTACGGACTTCACTTTTTCATCGGCGTGAGCCGTAAAACGATAACTGCTGATAGTAGATATCAGCAGTTAAAAAGAATTATTGATTTTATATAAATATAGTTAGTCTGACAAAATTTTTAATAAATTCACAAAGATTTAAACAATTAGCGCAAATTCATACCTGGATTCAGCAATGTCAGAATCTGGGTAATATTAATTCCACTTTCAATAATACTGCAACCACTTGGTGTAATCTGTAAATGTGAAAAAATATGTTTAAATTCGTCCACTGGATTAACTATCAAATAGTTATAGCTTTATTTTTCTAAATCTCTAACCAAAGGTAAAATTTCTTTACCGAAGTAGGTCATGGCTTCAAGTTCAGGCCAACCAGAAAAAATGAACTGAGAGCAGCCAATCTTTTTATATTCTACGATCGCCTCCGCAATGTCCGTGGGTGTTCCTACCAGGCAAATGGAAGAAGGACCACATGAAGGAACTGCTCCCTTCCATAACCAAGGGGTGAGCCAATTATCATCGGCATCTTTTACTTGTTCAAAAGCTGCTTTAATAGATTCAAATTCAGAGTTCTTGATAAATACTTCCTCAACCCATTGCTTATTGGTACCGCCAATTAGTGAATATGCGGCCTCAATAGCCTCCTCACGAGTCTCCCTGGCAATTATTGAACCGCGCAGACCAACTTCTATACCCTGCTTTAGAACTGGCTCGATGCGCGATCGCAGATTATCTGGCGTATCCAAAAGAAGTAGCCAGCAGCATCCCTGGCTTATAGCTAGTTCCTGTGCCGGGGGGGAACCGCCTCCTATGTATATTTCTGGGAAAGTTCTTTCTGCACAAACGAAGGGAGTACCTACCTGCCCATCTTCCACTTGGTAATAAGTTCCCTTGAAGTTGAAGCCACCATTACCTTTCCAGAGTCCATGACAGATTTCTAGAAATTCTTGCGCTCGCGAGTATCTTTGGTCGTGATCGAGGAAATCACCGTAGTAGCCTTGCTCTTTTTTGGAATGACCGGCTATTATATTCAAGCTAACCCGACCATTTGTCAGAGCAGAAAGGGTATTGATTTGCTGAACGAACAAAGTGGGCGATAGCAATCCCGGACGATAGGCAACAATAAATTTTAGCTTTTCTGTTGCCATACCCAGAGCAGTGGAAAGTAATATAGGATCGGGACGATAGTAACCAAATGCTGTCAACAGCGACTCAATTCCACTTTCGGTGGCACGGCGACAAAAGTTGATATCTGCCTCAATGTCGGGCAAACCAAGTATCTGGATATCGGAATTTACTCCTACTGATTTCTCAATCTTTGCTGGCAACCTCCAGTGAAATCTTAAGGACATATCGGGTAGTTCCTCTTGTTTGAGTTTTGACTCAATGTTTACAACTTATAGAATTAATGCCGCTTTTTGGTGATATCGCTCCAAAAGCTAAAACCAAACTCCAAAAAGCCTCCCTTTAATTGACAATAGCTTCCAAACTCGATGGGTTGATCGTCATGCCATGACTTCTATGAAAATAACTTATGTTCGTCAGTTCTTCATATCGATCTGCATCCTCAAAGTACCATAAAACAAGTCCCCATAGAGGCAAATCACCCCACCTATTGCTATAGATACAACTTGATTCATCAACCTTTTTTTGAAATTTCCTGAAAGTGTGATTATTTCTAAAGTACTCACAGTCAATTACCATACAATTAGTATAAGGACACTTAACACTTTCTTGAATCTCTTCAAGCTTATTTTTTAGCTCAATATTATTATCTATCGCAAATTTTTTTAATAGTTCTGTCATCCCAAGTGTTACATCTTGTACATCGAACTTTCTAAAGTAAGGTGAGATAAATACTTGATTTTTCTTCTCCATCAACTCCAAAATATCATTATCGAATCTATGAAGAAAACAATCTTCATCTATTCTAATTAAATACTGGTAATCAGTGACGTAATCGAAAAAATCTATAAACCAAAAATGGCACATATGTTTATATCCTAGTCTAAACTTACTAGACCTAGTAGTTGGAGGACATAAATCATTGTTAATTTTATTTTTACAATTGTTAAATCCTGTTCTAGGATGTGCTGTTTTTAGGTTGACAAACTTTATTTTCAGATCGGGGGTAAAGCTTTGAATATATTCTTGGTGAGCGACTGATATATTGCCCTCATGAAATAAAATATTGTCAAATTTACTATTACAGCACTTGCTAATTGATTTATTTCTTGCAATCAAATCTTGATATTTTTCAACATTTTCATATCCCCTTGTTAAACCTGCTATAACAACTGATTTCGGGTTTACCATTATATTAGTATTTATTTTCTATAAGTGATATTTCTCTTTCATATTCTTTAACATAATCAGCTGCCATTCTTAGATAATGAAAGTCTCTCATTGCCTTTTCCCGACAAGCTTGAGGAGAAATCTGATTGAGCTTTTCCACAGCAGTAATATATTCCTTTTGTCTGCTGCAAATAAAACCAACATCAGATGAAACTATTTCCGGAAATGCTCCTCCAGGGCAAACGCATCTAAATTTAGAGCATAGACTATTGACGAAAGAACTTGGATGTGTATCAAACGATTAAATAAGGTTTACCGTCGAGAGTCTTTTGTCTACTTATAAGTTTTTAGTTAAAACTACAACCAAGTACTAA
>JBCCRX010000601.1:0-2773 GCA_039201015.1 Bacteroidota bacterium
AAATGGGTATCTTATTCATGACAAATTCCTTTACATCACCAAAAATAATGGTACAGAAGTTAGATCGGGAAATTAGGGTCTTCTTATAAAATATTTTTTGCCACGAATGCACGAATAAAAATTATCTATACTGCAAACAGTATAAATTTGTGCAAACGAATATGACTGTTTATCGCTCCTCACGCATCAGGCGCGATAAACAAAAAAGAAAATGCACTTTTTTATCCCAAACGGAGTATAATTGATTTAGCATTAATTTCAGTGGTTAGGGGTGAATTGCGTAGATCAAGTCGGAAAAGTTGCTTTTTACCTTCCGTAGAAATAACTCAAAGTGCTAATTTCATATTAAATGAGCTAATCATTTGTGGCTATTGTTGCATTCAGTTCATTTCATAAGAAAACCCTTATCGGGAAATTGAGATTTTTCTGTCAAAGGAAACGATTGGACTTCTGACTTCTTAAATCTGATTTCTACTTTAAGCAAAAACCTGTCTCACTTGATCCATAAAAGCCGCCAACTTTCCTTCATCTAGTTTTCCATTTGTTCGTACGCCGCTGCACAAGTCCAAACCATAGGATTTGACTTTCTTAATGGCAGCTTGCACGTTTTCTGCTTTCAATCCACCTGCCAGGTAAACGGGCGTATCAACTTGCTCCACGATCTGTTGGCTGATGTCCCAATTGTGGGTTTTGCCCGTTCCACCCAATTCTTTCGTCGCTAAATTTGGATTCCCTGAATCTAATAACAAAGCATCTACTTGTGGAGCAATGGACATCGCCTCTTGGATAGAATTTTCATCTAAAATGTGAATAACTTGTACTACTTTTACCTTCTTTAAAGCAGCTCGTAGATCAGAGTAAACCCGATCTTCTAGTGTATCCACCAATTGAATCGTATTTGTCTTAACTCTTTTGTGATGCTGAACGATACGAGCCACCTTCGTTTCGCTGGTGAGTAAAAAAGTATCGATGTGAGCGGGCGTTTGGGCAGTAATTTCAGCGATTTTTTCATCTGAAATAACACCTGGACCGCTAGGCATGTGTCCCACTAGACCAATGGCAGTTGCGCCTGCTTCGATTGCTATTTGTGCTTCTTCGATGCTAGCAATGCAGCAGATTTTCACTTTAGGAAATCCGTCCTCACTAATCATACACAAATTTGTAACCTACACCTCTCACGGAACGGAAGAATTGTGGATTTTTGGGGTCTTGCTCAAAGTATTTGCGAAAAGAAAGGATGAAATTATCAATGGTTCTGGTAGAAGGGTAAACATCATAGCCCCAAACTGACTGTAGGATTTGCTGACGAGAAACGACTTCGTTCTTTCTATCAATCAATAGTTTCAGCAGCATGGCTTCCTTCTTGGTGAGCATGAACTCTCGCCCGTTGACACTCGCCGCTTCGTAGGTCGCAAAATTGACGGTATTTTCTCCAAACTCGTATATTTCTGGTGTGTTGCTCGGAGATTTGCTTGTTCTGCGAATCAGATTGTTGACGCGCAACAGGAGTTCCTCCAAATTGAACGGTTTGGTTAAATAGTCATCTGCCCCTTTCTTCAAACCATTGATGCGATCCATTGCTGTATCTTTGGCAGTCAAGAAGATAATAGGCACTTCCATGTTGGTCAATCGAACTTGTTCACAAATCTGAAAACCATCGATTTCTGGCAGCATCACATCCAATATCAAAAGGTCGAAGTGTTGTTCTTTAAATTTCTTCAAAGCTTCTTTGCCTTCTTTGGCAGTTTCTACTTCGTATTGCTCTAGCTCTAGGTTGAGCTTGATGCCTTCTCTGATGTTTTCTTCGTCTTCCACTAACAAAATTCTCATAATTAACCGATTTTGTAAGCAATAACGAATTTTATAACAAAGGGTTCATCGCTAAAGCAATCAGGCAGTTGGCAGTTGGTAGTTGGCAATTGGGCTAGACCGTATTTTCTAGTCTCTTTTCTTTTCAATTACTTCACTTCTGGACACTTTTTTGGAATTTTTATTGCGCAAAAATTTCCCCAAATGACCTCTTGTACAGAAATAAAATTTTCTGATTATAACGGAATACGGTGATTAGTAAATGCTGCAATAGCGTCTTATTAAGTGTTGAAATTCCATATACTTCGCTGCTGATGCAGCGAAGAGGACTTCAGGAGGGAGAGAGGAATCGGTGGTAAAACGGCCGATTCCTCTCTCCCTCCAAAAGAATTTTCGCGCCGAAGGCGCGGAAAACCACTGAGTTTGCTGATTTTGGAGACTTTTTTCTTTCACTGCAAAACCTTACAATCAGTAAAAATTTTATTTCTGTCCAAAAGACTTCTTGAATTTTTTCGCAGAAAAAATTCGTGTTCTACACACATTAGCCAAGAAGCCCGCTTGCAATTGGGTAGGTGTCTAGGAGTGAATTCAGTTACCAGCAATTGGAGATAAGCGGTACGTGGTTGATATCAGATGTTTGAAGTTTTTATAAGTCCCTAAAATCTTTAAACAAAGACAAATTATAGCAATAGAATAAAACTGGTGCTTGTATAGGTGAGCGCAAAATCATATCTTACTGCGAAACAAACATTCAACATGATGTTCCATTGCTCAAGTGTTTTTCTGACTGTACTTTTCTTCTCATGCTTTCTACCCTTTTGGGGCATTGCACAAATCTGTACTGGAAATCTGGGAGATAATATTTTTGAGGAGGGTGATTTTGGAATAGGAACAGCGAACAACTTACTAGATGATCCTAATATCGCGCCTGGCTATAATTACACGCAAACTGGACCACCTTCGG
>JBCCRX010000602.1:0-2697 GCA_039201015.1 Bacteroidota bacterium
GCTTGATTTCACAAATTTAATTATATCAAAGATACATAAAACACGTCAAAACAGAGTTAACTTATTGATTATCAGATATTTAATTTTTTGTAAAAATCGTGCTTCAAAAATTAAAACATACTCTAATGCTTTGTTCAACCTTCAAAATTCGATATTCAGAAAAGTCCTGTGGTGTAAAGGGTGAGCATACGACTCTTTGAAAGTCGTGGTTTAGGTTCAAATCCTAACGGGATTGCAAAACAAAATTTCCGAGCTAGCGCATAGGTTTTTGGGAGCTCGAAATTCTAAGGAATTTCGAGCTTAGTTTACAGTGTATTCAACTTTAAAGTAGCGACTCATACACGCCAAAACGGCTAATGCAATAGAAAATCAATTCCGAGTTGTTCTGTTTTTATCCGTGCATTGGTGGCAAGAAAGTCTTCTAAGAAGGCACTTCGGAGTTCAATAAGCATCTATAGTTTAGAAAAACCATACTTCAATTTTATTCCATTTCTGCGATAAAAAAAGAAGGAATATATCATCAGGCTTCCTAAATCGGTCATCTAGCCGAAATACTCGACCATTCCGAATGGACGATTCTGTAGTAGGAATGATAGAGAAAACAATAAGAAACTTCGATTGAGGGCATAAATTTAGCTGGCTTATCTTAATTTTGCTATAAATATTTTTTCTATGGCACCTTTCTTCCAGCGAAATCAAAAATGGCTATTACATACCGTTTTTTGGTGTGTCTATGCTTCTTTCTTTTTCTATCAGGTCAGCTTCTTGGGTAGAAAAATTGAAAGCGGCTGGGAAAGAGTTGTGCAAGACTTCTCTTTTCACATCATAGCTATGGTATTCATTTGCTATCTCAATTACTTTTATTTCTTGCCTCGCTTTTTGAAGCATCGAAACATTGGGCGTTATTTATTGTCGTTCCTACCCATTTTTATGATTTTGGGATATGCGGTGATCTTAGGAAAGCGTTGGTTGCTGTCCGATTATCCTTTTGCAGGCCGATTTATTTATTCCAATCGGTTCATGGTCAATGTCTTGGTCAATGCCTTCTTTTTGGTGGTTTTTGTGAGCTTATTGAAGTTTGTGGAAGATTGGTTTCAATTGGAAGCTAGGAAGAAGGAGTTTGAAAAAGAACAACTAACATCTGAATTGCGCTTCTTGAAGGCACAAATCAATCCTCACTTTCTATTCAATACCTTGAATAACCTGTATTATTTGGCTTTTAATAATTCGCCCAACACCACCGAAGTTATTGCAAAGCTATCGCAGATGATGCGCTATATGCTGTACGAAAGTAATCATCCAAGAGTGCCGCTGGACAATGAAATTGAATACATCCGAAACTACATTAGCCTAGAGAAGTTGCGTTTAAACGACGAAGTTCCCATTGATTTTGAAGTTAAAGGAAAGACCGCAGGCGTGGCTATTGTACCATTGGTTTTAATTACTTTTCTGGAAAACGCTTTCAAGCATGGCGTGAGCAATACGACCGAGCAAGCCTGGATCAAAGCAACACTGAATGTAGAGGAAGGAATGTGTTATTATCAAGTTGCTAACAGCAAAATAAGCGAATCTGGCAAAACTGTTTCTGAAAAATCAGGGATAGGTTTGCAAAATGTAAAGAGAAGATTAGATTTGAGTTATCCTGACAATTATCATTTAGCGGTTCGAGAAAACGAAGACCATTATGCTGTAGATTTAAAACTCAATTTGATATGACATTCAATTGCGTCATCGTGGAAGATGAACCTATGGCTCGTCAATTGTTGACCCAGTATATTGAGAAAGTAGCTGCACTAGAATTACTAGCTGCTTTCGCCAATCCAGTCAAAGCCCTTGATTTTTTGAGAGATAAGCATCCTGATATTCTATTTCTGGATGTTCAGATGCCTGAAATTACTGGCATTGCGCTCCTCAAAATTTTAAAAAAAACACCCGTCATTATTCTCACGACTGCCTACTCGGAGTATGCGATAGAAGGCTATCAATTGGATGTGACCGATTATCTCCTTAAGCCTATTACTTTCGAGCGTTTTTTGCAAGCCGTAGAGAAAGCCACCCAAAAAGTGACGACCTTAGCTGCTTTAGAAAAACCAACCCAACCTGTTCCTGTTTCAGTTCCGACACCTGCTTCATCCACTACCGAAGGCTACATTTTTGTGAAAGATGGCAATAAATTGGTCAAAGTCCGACTTAATGAAATCATGTACATTGAAGGTTTAAAGGACTACGTCAAAATTCATACACCAAAAGGCAAGATCACTACGCTTCAACGCTTGAAAGTATTAGAACAACAACTGCCAGCCACTCAATTTTTTCGCGTTCATCACTCTTATATTGTTGCACTGGAATGGATAGATGTCATCCAGCGCGATGAAGTAGAAATCAGCGATCAAATGATACCAGTAAGTGATACTTATCGTAAAGCATTTAAGGAATACGTTGAGCAATTGCAGATAGGGAAACACTAAGTCAAATGATTTTTTGCCACAGATGCAAGAATGTTTTTATGAAGTAGTGATTTGTGCATTAAAAAACAGTTATTACATACCTTAAAGCTACTCTACCCGATGATTTTGAAAAGAGAAAGGAAAAGTTGAAATTTGAATATTCAACTAAACAAAAACAACTTTTCCATGGAACAAATTCCATTAGCAAAATTAGCTGAAAATTTTCGTGAATTAGGCGTATTATCTCACA
>JBCCRX010000603.1:0-2685 GCA_039201015.1 Bacteroidota bacterium
CCAGCTATCCTCAGACCGAGTAGCTTTTCAAAATGATCCCAAATCTTTTTATGAATTGAGTCATCGTTTGTATAAAAAGTTACTGCCCGAATCAATTCAAGCGCGCGTAGAAAAAGGTGAAATACTTGATCTGACAATCGTACCCGATGCAGTTTTAAATGTGTGCGCTTTTGATGCCTTACTCACGCAAAAGGATGTAAAGGGAACTGTCCCTTATCTTATTCATAAGGCGAACATTAGCTACACTTACTCCATTGTCAGTTTGCAATACCAAAAACAACTCAAGAATGAAAATAACAAAAATGTTCTGAGCGTCATTCCTGTCTTTGAAGCCCAAGAAAGAGGATTAGCTACACTGGAATATAGCACTTACGAAAAAAGCAATATGCCTACTTTACATTCGCAATTGCTGCTCAAAGAACAAGCGACTCGCAGAGCTTTTCTATCCAATTTCAAAGATTTCAAGGTGCTGCATTTCTCTACGCACGCAGAGGCAGATTCCGCTCAAATTCCACGCATCGAATTCATTGATAGCACCCTTTTCTTACCCGAAATTTATGGACTTCCACTACAAAACGATTTGGTGGTACTCAGTGCTTGCCAAACCGCAATCGGCACAGAAAATAGTGGAGAGGGTTTGATGAGTTTGGCGAGAGCTTTTGCTTACGCGGGTGCGCCTAGTCTGGTTGCGAGCCTCTGGAAAGTGAACAATAAATCTACTTCCGATTTGATGACTGCTTTTTATCGGCATCTAAATGATGACCATAGCAAATCAGCAGCCCTTCGCCAAGCCAAACTCGACTATCTTTCCGAAGCCAGCATCGCCCAGCAAAGTCCTTATTACTGGTCAGGTATGATTTTTATGGGAGCAGATGATGTCGTTGCATTTGAGCGTACAATTCCGATTCATTTTTGGCTTTTGGGGCTGGGTGTGCTTTTATTGTTGGGTTTTCTAGTTTTTTCTTTAATCAGCAATTCCCTATCCAAAAAAACGTAATCTAGACTTTTGAAGTTTTTCGACCTAAAGTACTGTTTGTTAAACCTAAAATGATCTTTTTTCAACAGTAAACTTCAAAAGTCTCTCCATGTGTACTTTACATCGGGAATTGCTGGTTCTTAACTTACCAGTGGACATTTTTGTTTTTTAACCACAAAAGGAACAAAGGCTACAAAGTTAGGTGCTTGATTTTTAGCTTATTCCTTTTGTGTTCTTTGTCCCTTTGTGGTTCGATTTAGTCTAATGTCCACTAGTAAGGGTTCTTAACAGACTACGGATTTAGTCATCTGATTTTCAAATAGTTATACTTATAGATTAAACGCTTTCCAAACCATTTTTCTCTTCTTAACACTTTTTAACATTTGGCTCGGTTAAGGTTTTCTTTTGTAGAAGGATATAGGGGTGTATGATTGATTAATTAATTTCAAAACAAAGCAATCGTCTTCTTCTTTGCAGAAGACTGCTTTAAATTTCAAAAACTTTTCACAATGAGAAAACTTATGCTGTGCTGCTTTGCAGCCCTAGGAATCTTATGCTTTACTGCTTGCGAAAGCGAGATACAAGAAATCGCAAGCCCACAAATCAATACCCTCGAATCCAGAAATCCAAACACGGACTGTGAGGAATTTTTAGAAGGAATAAGGGTGGAAGATGGAATGCTTCATTTCCGCAGTGCAGAGCAGATGAAGCTGGTTTATGAATGCTTAGAAAAACAACAGGCTGCGCATCTGAAAGAGGCTTACGCGCCTTATGAAGAACTTTCTGATGAAGCCTTTGATGAAATGGAAGAAGCAGGTGAAATCCAAATTGATGACTATTTGGTTCTACGCACTTTCGAGCGAAAATTGGGATTCCAATCCTTACGATTGATACTAGAAAAAGCGGAGCTAGAATGGTTGCAATCGGAGGAATTGGATATAGAAAATGATCCAGACGATCACTTTGTGATAGATGAGGTATTTAGAACGCTACTGTCCGTCGATGCTAGTGTTATGATTGCTGGTGAGCTGTATCAATTTAATGAAGAAGAAGAAAATACAATAGAAGAGAGGATGCAGCAATCCGACTGTAGATCCATGAAAGGAAAAAGCTATAATAAATACAACAGCAGCTACAATAGACGCATCAAGTGCAGTGTGGCGCACGTGACTTATCCTTGGGGAAGATACGCTTTGGCAAGAACCAAGAACTACTTCAAAAAGCGACGACGTATATTTGGAGGCTACAAATGGAAAATATACAGGACTTATACCGTTACGAGAGTATATGGTCACATTTCTGATGCTGGTGGAGTTTGTAAAGGAGCAGTCAACTTCAATCCTTCGGGTAGCTATCGTTGGGGAAACAGAAGAAGTCTTACGCACAGAATATCTGTTTCTACAAAAACGAGATCTGGATGGGTGCGAGGCTACCACTATGGCGGATCAGGCATTAACAATTATACTGCATTAACTTGGTAATTCAATGAACATATTCTAAGGGCGTTCTCTTAGAACGTCCTTCTTCCCCAAAAATCATTATGCTAGCGAATATTTGATAATCAATAAATTAGGAAGTGGAATTGAGTGTAATTTGTCAAATTTTGAAAGTTTGACAAATTCGTACGCTCACGAGAAATTGATTATCAGTTATTTAACTTTCTAGCAACGATAATCACAACGGATCAACTCTATTCACTTCATTTTTAA
>JBCCRX010000604.1:0-2680 GCA_039201015.1 Bacteroidota bacterium
CAAAGAATCGTCGCTCCAATTCTTGCTCAAACGAATTGCCCGTTGCCTCTTCAATAATCATTTCCAACAATACGTAATTGACATTGGAATAGCCCCAAGCCGTTCCAGCGCGAAAGCTAGGAGGCTGCGCAAATCGTTGAATCACATCTTCCGCTTCCCAAATTCTCGCCGTCTCTTCCAAAGCGACTGATTGAAAAACCGCAGTTGCTAAAAAATCAGTCACACCGCTTTCGTGTCTCAACAGTTGGCGAATCGTTATCGTAGAATCGATGTGCTGATAAGTCGGCAACCACTGATGAAGGCTATCTTCCAAAGACAATACGCCCTCGTCCACCAACTGAAGAATGCACATGGCAGTAATAGATTTCGCCGTGCTGCCTTTGCCAAAAGAATGCGCCGCAGTGATGCTATCGACGGGTGAAAAAGTGGATACGCCACTTCCTGCCGCCCAAATAGCGTCGTCGGGCAATTGTATCGCAACGGACATGCCATTGGCTTTCACCACTTGTCGCATAGAATCCATTGTCTGTTCCAATTGTTTGGCTAATTTAGGATTTACGACTTGTGCCTGTAGGGCAATGCTGAAAGACAGGCAGCAAGACAAGGCAAGGATTTGGTAAAATATTTTCATAAGTATTATTTTATGCTATCTAATTATCCAGCAATTTCCTTACTAGATAATTTTAATTTTTTTGAGTATAAAGGCAATGCTGTTGAACTAAGAAATTTTGTTCTCTTGATGCTACAGAAGAGGAAATATTTCGTCTCTGCATTTAAAATATTCATTAACAATTAGATACGGTATGACAAAAACTAATTTGCATCAATCACATTTCCGACTCCTGATCGCTCTACATTAATTTCCGGATTTCCTTTGTAGTAAATATGACCTACGCCAGAAAGCTTACCATTCAATTCTTCTGATACGTTCAATTCAAGGTCACCAACACCTGATTGTTGTGCCACACAAACTGTTGCTTCACAGTCGAATCCGTTAAATTCGCCGATCCCGCTAGTATTTAATACGAGTCGCTCAATTGTCCCATTCAATTCAATATTTCCTATGCCCTTATTCATAATTCTCATTTCCTCTACCGCTTCAAAGTTTTCAATGCTAACATCGCCGATACCTTCATTAACTAAAGCAGTAAGATTGGGATTGGTGATGTAAACATCTATGGTTGCCTCATTGTAATTTTTCAGATCAAAGTCCGTTTCTACCCTTAGCGTTCGACCATCCGAACTCGTTATGATCTTTTCAATAACATTATCATCTGCTTCAATAATTAAGCTCGTGTTTTCGCCATATTTAAGATAGATATTGGCAACACCTTCAATCGTCACTTGATTGAAAATTTCTATCGTGCGTTCTTCTGTAATGACTACGCCAGAAGCTCTAATATTTTCTTTATCGCAGGCAGTTAGGAATAGAATTGGGATTAAAAGACTAAACATTAGGTGACTCTTTTTCATGTTTGCTTATAGTTTTATAAATCTACTAATGTGCTTGCTTTTCTTCCCTTCTAGGCTTAAAATGTAAATTCCTTTAGCTAAAGATTCGACCCCAAAGTTGTTGCTTTGATCTAATTCACGTTCCAGTACAACTCGCCCTAGTTGATCGGTAATGACCAATCGAATAGGCGTTTCTTGTGCTGCTTCCACATGTAGTCTATCACGAACAGGATTGGGATAAATGCGAAAATCAGTAGCTGCTGCAATGCTTGCATTAACAATATTGGAGTACTCAAAATCTCCATCAAAGTCGATCTGTTTCAAGCGGTAATAATTCAGGTTTTGGGAGACTTCCTGATCCAAATATTGATATTTAATCGTGGAAAGACTATTGCCATTCCCTTTCACAAAATCAATGGTTGTCCACGTTTTACCATCTGAACTATGTTCTATTTCAAAGCCATAATTATCAATTTCGCTTGCCGTAATCCAAGTCAGTTGGACATCATTTTTTACGCTTTTTGCCTCGAAGGATAGTAGTTCTACGGGGACGACTACACTTTCCTCTATTTGAATATAATCCACTGCAAATTCTTCGGTGCTAGAATTGGAATTCATGCAAATTTGAATGATCAGCGTATTCCCTGTTCCTGCTATCGGCGCTGTAACCTGCTGAAAGACAGCGCCTAAAGGAAACATACCATCTCCAATACCATCACCATCGGTATCCAATGAAATATTAGTTTCGTCTGCATTTTCGTGCCAATCCAGTATCTTCGTAAAGCTACTTCCATCAATTGACCACGCTACTTCCATATCATTTTCCGCTTCGTAAGGCGTAGGACTTGTCTTATTGTGTCCACCAAAAAAGCCCGAAAACTGTAAGTCATTTCTACCAGCAATGTCGATCTCTAAAGTCAAACAAGCCCTAGCATTCCCGCTGCCACCCACCTGTGGATCATCTATATCCTCCGCCGCCCAATAGCGAGCAGTTCCTTCCGCCACATTACCACTAGCATCTCTTTCTCCCATGTAATCGTCAACAGAGTTGTGCGTAATATCCAAATCTACCACATCCGCAAAGTGGTCGTTCTGTCCATCAATAGCATCGAAATCTGCCGTCACGCAGCCACAGTCTCCCGCATTGCCTGTGGCGTAGTTGCCCGTCGCTTCAAAGGATTCGGTGAAGAAGATTTGGGCTTGGAGACAATATATACTCAAAAGGCAG
>JBCCRX010000605.1:0-2657 GCA_039201015.1 Bacteroidota bacterium
CATTTTTAATTTTCTCCCAAACTACTACTGCCTTGCTCATCAGTCAGGTAACACAGGCTATCTTCCCTCTTCGCGCCTTGTATTAGTTCGCGATAATTCTTAAAAATTTGGGTACTTTATTTATTACACATTCCCTTAGTAGTATTTTTTTCGGTAATGAAGCCAAGCTAGAAATACAAGCGCAAAACTAAAGAAATTGATGAGATTGGAGAATAAAAACTCGCCACATCACCAAATAAACAAATCATCAAATACGCTGATCGTCAAGTTACACTACTTAGGTATATACCTACTGCTTCACCAAACGAACTACTTCTCTGCTTTTGCTATCCGTATAAATCAATTGATAAATGCCTGTGGGAAGGTTCGACAATGCAAAAGATTGATCGGCTGAACCACCTTCAACTGCCCAATATCGAACCTGTTGTCCATTGGAATTGGTCAGCCTCAGCTCGAAGTCTTCTTGATGAGTTGTTTGTTGCAATGTGAAGTAATCAGTGCTTGGGTTTGGATAAACTTTTATTTTAGATTTTTCTTCCCACTTCACCACAACTACTTCTGAATAAGCAAAACTGCCATCTAAATCTATCATTTTCAAGCGATAATAGTTATCTCCGCGCTTAGGTGTTTTGTGCAGCCAATAATGAAAAAGCACTTGAAGCTGTTCGCTTTCTGCATCTTTTTTATGAATATTCTGAAACGATTTACCGTCTATGGAATGCTCCACTTCATAATGACTGAAATTGCTTGCTGAAGCACTGCTCCAAGCAATTTGAACTTGCTCCTCCACCAATTTAGCACCAAACTGGATAAGATCTAAGGGTAGGAAAATATTGAAATTGCAGCCGTCTCCGAAAATGGTAAATTCATCCAACGTAATTTGTTCATCTGGATTATCGAAATCCGTGCAAGCACGGAATTGAAAAGTAACGCCTGAACCCAAAGACGGCGGACCAGTATAGAGGTTTACATCAACTGGTACATTGGTCCAGTCGGCGGCACAATTGCTGACACCACCGATGGTTGCATTTTCGTTGTAGTTCAAAACATTGGAGTCATTGGCATCTGGATCAGCACCGCAGTCCGTATCCGCAGCGGGATTGTTAGGGGCATTTTGATTGTTCGCTACGATATAAGTAGTTGCTAAATTAAGTCGGTAGCACAAAAAAACATCATCTCCATTATCCAGATCGCCACTGGAAGAAAACACAAATCTAGCATCCAAGGAATTGCATCCACTACCATCAAAAGGGCCGATAATACCGTCGCTAGTGTTGTCGTCTGTACTGATGGAAGGAAAATCTATATCAAAACAGTTTCCAAGATCGCCATTATTGCTCGCTCGATTGCAGAAGCTGTTGGGTACTGCACTTCCGTTATTGTTAGCGGAAGGAGGAACGGTCAATGGATTTCCAATATAGGTAATTTGTCCTACTGAGTAATTGCTGAATAGAAAAAGTGAGCTAAATAGCAAAAGATGTGCTATTCGTTTGTAACTTGTTGAATTTCTCATATTTATTCGCTTTAAACTATATTTACATATATTTAATTCTATGTATATTTAATATCCTCAAAAGATACGTTGTGCTTTGTTATGCAATCAGATTGAAAAATGGTGTGAAGTTGATAGTATGACCTTAAAATTCATGCTTTCCACTAAGATATTACCACTTTTTTAGTTGACGATCCAATGAACCCACTAGATCAAATTCGTTGTGCATTTGCGTATTATCCAATGCAATGGTGAAAAGTCTAGATTTGATCGAATATGCGATTCAGTTATTGCATTAGTGGCAGCTCGCAGATGGCAGTTTTTCGTTTAAATATGCAGAAAGAAAACCTCCTCAGAGAAGGGAAGCTTATTTGTTAGGATAGATAGAGAGTAAAAGCTTAATTTTTGAAGAAATCACATATTATAAATATTTATATGTCACAAATATAAATAAAATATACGAATAATGCAAATATGTTAGAAAGATAAAAACAAATATTTAAATCAGCTATTCATGTTCAAAAATATACATAAATGAAACCAGTCATAATTACTCAGCAATGGATCAAAAGTTTTGTGCTTCAACTTAATTTTTGCCCCTTTGCCAAGCTACCTTTTGAAGAGAATCGAATTCATTATTTACTCGAATACCGAGAAGAAGAAGAGCAGATTTATACGCGATTGGTAGAAGAAATGCAATATCTGCTCCACGACAATAGTTTTGAGACTAGTTTAATTATACTACCGAATGCGCTCAAAAGTTTCCAAGCTTATCTTGATTTCTTAGTAGTAGCGGAACAATTGGTGAATACCTTAGGCTTTGAAGGTATCTTTCAAATCGCCAGTTTTCATCCAGCCTATCAATTTGCTGGAACAGCACCAGAGGATGTAGAAAATTATACCAATCGTTCTCCCTACCCGATGCTTCACATTTTGAGGGAAAAAAGTGTGACTTGGGCGATTCATCATCATCCCGATGCTACGCAAATTCCTCAGCAAAACATTGCTAGACTTGAGGCGTTGGGTAAGGAAGCAATTAAAAAAAGGTGGAATGAACTTAGAGCAAAGAATTGATGCGATAAGCGCTTTAAGCAGACATTTGGCAGAAGAAAAAGACGAATATTTGTTGGCTGTCCAGCAAAGAACTTATCACAATAATCAGTGG
>JBCCRX010000606.1:0-2655 GCA_039201015.1 Bacteroidota bacterium
AATAGGCTACTTGGCCGCGTTTTCTGGAAGTTTATCAGATAAAAGTCTGACGGAAAAGTTTGTTCCACCGATTTGTGATATTCATGCCCAGCATTCTTTTTTTAAAGTAGAAGAACAGGCGTTGAATGCATTAAATAGACAAATCGAAGCATTGGAAAATGCAACGGGTTTCATCATGGCGCAAGAAGCAGTCAAGTCCAAAACACGCGCTGTGGAACAAGAATTGAAAGCGCGAAGATTAGCAATGAAGCAGGCAAAATTGGATAGAAAAGCGAAAAGAGCAGAAGCCAAAAAACACTTGGATGAAGTGGATTTTCTACACCTCCATCAGCAGCTAGCAGAAGAAAGCATTGCTGCCCAATTGCAGTATAAAAGACGCGCTCGTAGCTTGCGCGCAGCACTGGCGCAGGAACAAGCAAAATTGGATGCTTTTACGGCTAATATTATACGACTCAAAAAAGAACGAAAGCAAAAATCAGCACTTTTGCAACAGAAAATATTCGATCGTTATCAATTTCTAAATCAGCGAAAAGAAGCCAAAAAACTGAGTGATATTTTCTCTAACTCTCCTACACAGCAGCCACCTTCTGGTGCAGGCGATTGCTCCGCTCCGAAATTGTTGCAATACGCGTTCCAGCACGATTTGAAACCCATTGCAATGGGGGAATTTTGGTGGGGCATTGCGCCAAAAGCAGAGGTCAGAAAACACAAACATTTCTATCCCGCCTGCAATGGAAGATGCAAACCTATACTGGCACACATGCTCCAAGGCATCGAAATGGATGACAATCCTTTCCTGAAAAATTCAAGCAAACATCTGTCTTTAGAAATCATTTTTGAAGACGAAGCGATACTTTTAGTCAACAAACCAGCAGAATTTTTATCCGTACCAGGCAAAAAAATCACCGATTCCGTTTACACACGCATGAAAGCTTTGTTTCCTCACGCTACAGGACCGCTCTTGGTGCATCGCTTGGACATGTCCACTTCGGGTATTTTATTGCTCGCCAAAACCAAAGCAGCCCACCAATTTTTACAACATCAATTTATTCATCGCAGCATCAAAAAGCGATATACGGCGCTGCTCGACGGCATCATAGAAGGCGAAACGGGCTACATTGATTTGCCGCTGCGCGTAGATTTGAACGACCGACCACGACAACTGGTCTGCTACGATCATGGGAAAGCTGCTAAAACGCGTTGGGAAGTCATCAAACGAAATGCCAATACCACCAAAGTTCATTTTTATCCCATTACAGGAAGAACCCACCAGCTACGCGTACACGCCGCACATCCATTGGGCATGAATACACCCATAGTAGGCGATGATTTGTATGGCAAAAAAGATAATCGGCTTCATTTGCACGCGGCTTTCCTCGAATTTTTGCATCCTGCGAGTAAAGAGCGGGTGAGCTTTGAATTGGAGGTGGACTTTTGAGACTAGAGCAGTAAGAGTAATTTACATTAGGCCATATTTAAGACACCGCAGCCATCCAGCCTTCCGCTTCAAACCACCGCTCTACATCCACTTTCCAAGCCGTAAAATCAAAATCTTCGATGTCATCGGATGCTTCATTGAGGGCTGCCGCATCGGCTTGGTGATAAGTATCTAGTGCTTTTAAAAAATACTCAATGAGTGTCGAAAATACCTCCTCTGAACTAGCTGTTTGCAACTGCTCATAAGGTAAGCGATATTGGAGGGTGAGTTCTTTGTGGGTTTTGCTGTAGTGGAGATAGTTTGGATGAAAATCTCTTGCTGCTGGTTCTAGTACAAATATAAATCCTATGAAATCAACTCCTTTGCCGTATTCATTTATATTGATGTGTAGATTTAATAAATCTTGAATATCGTTGAGTGCTTGCATCAATAAATAAAGATTTTCTTCTTTATAAATCTTCGCAGTGACATGAATTCGATCTTTCTTTTGTATTCGCTCTTGCATTTTAATTGTCTATTTTGTTTCCAGGCGGTCGTATAAGTGGAATAGACCTTTTGAGATTTTCAGGAAGCAAAGCGTAGTGATAGATTTTCTTTTGTTCTTCTATCAAGCAGGCTTGCAGTGTCCCTTCGAACTGTACAAAATAGATTAGCCTATTCTCTTCGATGTATTTTTCATCATATCTTCCTTTTTGCCGTTTGGTAGTTACGCCATACCGCCATACTTCGCCGGGTAATAGGAATATAACATTCGTGTCGGGGCAACTATAACAAGGATAATAAGCTGGTTCTCTGGCTCGAAGGACATACTGTTCTGCTTCCTCTAGCTCCTTCAGCTTCCGCTCCAACTTCTCCTGTCGTTCCTCCGAAAGCGTCAAATTACCTTCTTCGTCTTCTACGATGAAATCAACATCTTTGTATTGATTCATCAGCAAGATAGCACCAATTCCGATAAAAATCAAGAGCAGCCACCACGGAAAGCCTTTCGGTTGAGGAGTAGACGTCGGTTTTG
The DNA here is from genome assembly GCA_039201015.1 of Bacteroidota bacterium. GTDB lineage: Bacteria > Bacteroidota > Bacteroidia > Chitinophagales > Saprospiraceae > JAAUTG01. Next base: position 2,451 of record JBCCRX010000606.1, read on the forward strand.
ACAAGCGTTTCGACTTTGCAATTGTGTTCACTAATTAGCTTTTACTTCTGTATAATTGATATACTACACTGTAAACTAAGTTTTATATGATTTTTCAAGGGGAGTTTGAGGGCGAAAGATGATTTTTGTAAAATCGTCTTTCGCCCTCATCCCCCTTTCCGCGCCGCCTTCGGCGGCGCAGGGATTTTTTTTGAAGCTCCAAACT
>JBCCRX010000607.1:0-2645 GCA_039201015.1 Bacteroidota bacterium
GTTTTTATCTATCTTGTCTTATTTTATTCTCATTTTTTTTTAAATCTCAACCCTCCCGCTTTTTCCGTCTGTTGTTTACTCTTTGTGGGGCTCTTCCACGCGGCCCAAAACCCCCCCAACCCCTCTCTCCCTCCAAAAGAATTTTCGCGCCGAAGGCGCGGAAAATCACTGAGTTTACTGATTTTTGGAGACTTTTTCTTTCACCGCAAAACGTTACAATCAGGAAACTTTACTTTGAAGCAGAATCCTTGAACACTGTAAGTTGATTTTCAACCTCAAAAGAATATTTTTTTCTACCCATAATTCGTATATGCAGTAAAAATCTTGATTTTGTGACACGCATTTATAGCTTCTCCTTTCAGATATTTGACTTCTAATCTACATTTAACATTTGAATTTTCAAATATATAATTTGCATATAAAAGAAAAACTATATATTAGCGTCATATTTCATATGAAGCATATAAAACATTGATTTAACTCCGTCACAAAAATCAAAGATAGATAAAATTGTAATCGGTTTTTGGGATAGCCTCTCTCTAAACAAATCTTGGAGGGGGGTTTTTTTATGCTTATAATTGTAGTCAACCTTTATAGCAAAAAACTGTTTCTTTGAAGTGAAAAAACAAGCAATAAATTTAGTTTGGTTGAAACGTGATTTGCGACTGAGAGATCACGCGCCCTTATCAAAAGCAATCGAACATAAACTACCTACGCTCATTTTTTATTGCTTTGAACCCAGCCTACAAAAACATCCTGGCACTTCTCTTCGGCATTGGCGATTCGTCTATGAAAGCTTACAGGATATGCAAGCACAATTGCATTCCTTTGAAATTGAGCTTTACATTTTTCATAGATCAGTCGAAAATGTATTGAATGTGCTGCAAGAAGCTTATGATATTCAGCATCTTTTCTCTCATTTGGAAGTGGGCGTAAAAATGACTTTTGATAGGGACAAAGCGGTGAAAGCTTGGTGTCGGTCGAATGATGTGATTTGGCAAGAATTTGGTCAAGATGCCGTTTTAAGAGGCAAAAAGAATCGAGTAGGTTGGCGCGAAAATGTAAAAAACTATTTCCATTCTAATCCTATACAATATGATCTTTTTAAGCTAGAAAGTCTCGACTTAATTCCTCCACTTACCCAAAAATTGGAAGGAGCATCCATTCCTGATAGCTACAAAACACCTAATCCAAATTTCCAACCAGGCGGAGAACGCTATGCTTGGAAATATCTCGATTCCTTTCTAAAAAGGCGTTCCAAAAATTACAGCAGGCAGCTTTCCAAACCCTTACTCAGCCGAACCAGTTGTAGTCGAATTTCGCCTTATTTAGCTTACGGGAACATCAGTGTGCGAGAGCTTTATCAATGGACCAAACAGTATCAAATTAGAAATCAAGACGGCTTCAACCTCAAAAATTTCGAGTCGCGACTTTGGTGGCGCAGCCATTACATCCAAAAACTAGAATCGGGCAGTCGGCTTGAATACGAACCGATCAATCCTGCCTTTCAGCAACTCAATAGAACAAAACGCGCAGATTATCTCAACGCGTTTCTGCAAGCAAAAACGGGCTTCCCGATGGTGGATGCGAGCCTAAGATGTCTGGAAGCTACAGGTTGGGTCAATTTTCGTATGAGAGCCATGCTTGTCACTTTTACTTCTTACGCCCTTTGGTTAGATTGGCGTCCGATTGCGCATTATCTAGCGCAGCTTTTTCTCGACTTTGAACCTGGCATTCATTATCCTCAAATCCAAATGCAGGCTGGTCTGACGGGCTATCACACTTTGCGCATTTTCAACCCTAATGTACAGGCAACAAATCACGACCCAACAGGTACATTTATTCATCAATGGCTGCCTGAGTTGCGCGATGTTCCTGCTCCACTTTGTCATCGTCCGTGGGAAATGACCGCTATGGACCAACGTTTTTACAATTGTCAATTAGGCAAAGATTATCCTCACCCAATCGTGGACTACGACGAAGCGGTGCGCAACAATAAAGATCGCTATTGGCAAGTGCGGCAGCAAGCAGCTACCAAAGATCATTTAGCCGCTATTTGGCAACGTTTTTGTGTCGCGGAAGACATTAAAAAGTACGAGCAAAATTTATTGCAAGTAGAAGAAGCAGAGCTAGACGTGGATGATGAATTGCCTTTTGATTAGTTGTAGCATACTACTGGAAAGGCATAGAATTGACGTATTTTCAAGCAAGCCATTTTAGGAGCATTGCTTTCATTTGTATGTTTTAAATCGTTTATTTGTTTAAGTACTTCTACCTATTTGTTTAAGCTGTTTATTTGTTTAAATTGTTCATAATGAACACTTTACACAAGTTTATTGCCTAAATAATTAGGTAAACCTACTTAAGTCGTCACGCAGATTTATTGGTTCTTTGAAAATTTTTGTGATCTAGCTGTACGATTTCAGGCAATAACATGTTCTTTTTGTCTTAGCACAAAAAGCACCAAAAAGACTAAACAAAATAAACTCGCCCTAAGTATTGTTTTTCAAGCTTTTATTCACGGGCTGGGCCAAGCTTCAGCTCTGATTAGCATCTTGTTTTGGCTCATACCGTATTTTGTTTTTAACGCCTTTTTGGCACTTTTTTCACTAAAAGAAATTAGGTCGATTTTGATAATTCCTCAA
>JBCCRX010000608.1:0-2603 GCA_039201015.1 Bacteroidota bacterium
AAAACGGCGAAAATGTTAGAGTAAGATTCACTTTTCCCATCAAATATAAATTATCGGATAAGAAAGAGAAGAGAGGCTTTTTTAAACGACTATTTTCTAGGCAAAAATACTGATCAGCCTTCAGTTTAGAGCATAAGCTACTCCTGAAAACCCCAAAGTATTACATCATGTAGATTAGGGTTCAAAAAAAATAAAAAACGCAGATCATGACAAAATTAGATGCAAAAATACCAGCGGGTTCGCTGGGTGAAAAGTGGACGAAATACAGAGGAACAATGAACTTGGTGGCGCCTAACAATAAGCGTCGGATTGACGTCATTGTGGTGGGGACGGGCTTGGCTGGTGGTGCGTGTGCCGCGACCCTCGCCGAGTTGGGCTACAACGTTAAAGTATTCACTTTCCACGACAGTCCACGTCGAGCGCACTCCATTGCGGCGCAAGGTGGTATTAATGCAGCTAAAAATTACCAAAACGATGGTGATAGCGTCTATCGTTTGTTTTACGATACGATTAAAGGAGGTGATTATCGTTCGCGTGAAGCTAATGTACACCGCTTGGCAGAAGCTAGTGTCAACATCATTGACCAATGTGTAGCACAAGGTGTTCCTTTTGCCCGTGAATATGGGGGCTTGCTTGCCAACCGTTCCTTCGGTGGCGTACAAGTGAGTCGTACTTTTTATGCTCGTGGACAGACCGGACAGCAGCTATTGATTGGTGCGTATCAAGCCCTTTCTCGCCAAGTCGCTAATGGCAATGTTGAAATGTACAATCGCCATGAAATGCTGGATTTGGTGGTCGTTGATGGCAAAGCAAGGGGTATCATTGCGAGAAATTTATTGACGGGTGAAATCGAGCGACATGCGGCGCACTGTGTGGTCTTGGGAACGGGCGGTTACGGAAACGTTTTCTACCTTTCCACCAACGCTATGAACTCCAATGGTTCGGCCGCTTGGCGAGCGCATCGTCGAGGTGCTTATTTTGCTAATCCATGTTTTACGCAAATTCACCCGACCTGCATCCCCGTTTCTGGACACTATCAGTCTAAATTGACTTTGATGTCCGAATCCTTGCGAAACGACGGTCGAGTTTGGGTACCGAAATCCATAGAAGATGCGGAAGCCATTCGAAAAGGAGAAAAGTCTCCTTTAGACCTATCAGAAGAGGAAAGAGATTACTATTTGGAGCGCATCTATCCCGCCTTTGGAAACTTGGTGCCACGTGATGTAGCTTCTCGTGCTGCCAAATATGTATGCGATGAAGGTCGTGGGGTGAGCAAAACGGGACTAGCAGTTTACCTAGATTTTGCGGATGCCATTAACCGTTTAGGCAAGGACGCCATCAGTGCGCGATACGGTAATTTATTCGAGATTTACGAAAAGATCACCGACGAAAATCCTTACAAAGTACCCATGCGAATTTATCCAGCCGTGCACTACACGATGGGCGGTATTTGGGTCGATTACAATTTGGAGACGACCGTTCCAGGTTGCTTTGCCTTGGGCGAAGCCAATTTTTCCGATCACGGCGCGAACCGTTTGGGAGCTTCGGCTTTGATGCAAGGTTTGGCGGATGGTTATTTTGTGATTCCTTACACCATTGGTCAGTTTTTGTCCAAAGAAATTCGTACACCCAAAATCAGTACGGACTTACCCGAATTTGAGCAAGCCGAGCAGGAGGTGAAAGATAGAATTGCGAAGTTGTTTGCTATTCAAGGTAGCCAATCGGTAGAGAGTTTCCACCGTCGCTTAGGGCAAATCATGTGGGATTACTGTGGGATGTCACGCAATGGCGATGGACTGAAAAAAGCGCGAAAAATGATTCGTGAACTGCGTGCGGAGTTCTACAATGATGTCTTTGTGCCAGGTACGAACGACGAATACAATCCAGAAATCGAAAAAGCATTACGAGTAGCTGATTTCTTGGAATTGGGTGAATTGATGTGTTTAGATGCCTTGAATCGCAACGAATCTTGCGGTGGTCACTTCCGTGAAGAATACCAAACCGAAGAAGGTGAAGCCCTGCGGAACGATGAGGATTACACCTACGTTGCCGCTTGGGAGTACGGTGAGGATATGCAGCCCATTTTGCACAAAGAAGAATTGGTGTTTGAAAATGTGGAGTTGAAGACAAGGTCTTATAAGTAAAATTTCATTTGATGAGTACAAGTGCTTTAAGCTATCAAGAAAAAAGTGAGGATCAAATAACGGTAACGATCTCTGAGCGAGAACATCGTTTGTTAAGGCATTTGCAACCACTTTTTAATGACAAGGACTTCATGCAAAAGCTAGAGACTCTGCTCCAGTTATTTCGGATGGAAGATATTTATGAGAAAGAACAGAAAAAACGCCACAAAGAGCAATTACTTGATCAGCTCTACGGTGCTTGGGCAGATGATGAAGATATTCTTTCCGTAAAAGAAATTTATGAAACACGAACAGTTTCAGATCGTGCCATAAATTTTGACTAAGTATCAATTAAAAAATAAAATCGACATACATGGAGTCGCAACCAAAAAATCTTTTAAGGTGGATTTTTTGGTTGCTCTAAGGGGTTCTTAAGGGTGAAAAGCATCAAAAATCTCTAATTTTTGATGCTTTTCACCC
>JBCCRX010000609.1:0-2599 GCA_039201015.1 Bacteroidota bacterium
AGGTTCTTGCATCCATCGATATAGCCATTCAAATCCAGAATCTCTAACTAAACGAGGTGCCCTTTTATGGAGTCCTGCATAAACTGGGAAAGCTCCACCCACACCAATCATTACCGCTCGAATTTTATCTTTATGTTCAGCCATCCATTTTTCTTGTTTTGGGCAGCCTAAAGATACAAACACCACACCTGCACCACTTTCATTAATTTGTTTAATCAATGCTTCGTCTTCACTTTCTGTAAGCGGACGAAATGGTAAAGGTTCCATCGCAGCAATTTTCAGGTCAGGATATTCTTCTTTTAACCTGCTTCTGATTCCGCAAAGAATCTGTGTCTGAGAGCCTAGAAAAAAAAGGCTCACATCTTCATTTCGTGCTGATTCACATACCGAAGCTAAAATATCAAGCCCTGCGACTCTATCTTGAGAAGTCGCTCCTAACTGTTTCATCATCCAAACTAAGGGCATACCATCAGGAGTTACCATATCTGCATCTTTTAATACACTGGCAAACTCCGGATTCCAGTGAGCTTCCATCAACATGTGTACATTAGCGACACATACTGTTTTACTTTGATGTTCGCTTGCCCACTGAAGAATAGTTTGTATTTGCTCATTAAAACGCAAAGCAGTAATCGGAAAATCTAGCACTTTCCGAGTTGGCAGAGCAACTGCCTTCACCATAACTCAACTCCTTGTGTAACAACTAAAATAGCTAAGTATATTCGACTAAACTGTTGATATAGAAAGAAAAATTTTTGTTTTAGCTTAGTCTTGCTCGCTTAAAATTTAGTAAATGGCCAGCAATTGACACATGGAGATACAGTATCTTTTGCAGTTAACTTTAGCTTCCCTGGTAATCATGGAATCATCTAGCCTTACAGTATATTACTTTAATATTTGGAACACGTACTTTCAGTTGTTTTGACTAAACTTCATGGTAACTTAACAAAACTTATATGTTAGATTTATGTTACCATTACATTCGCTAGAAATTTCACTTACAAATACTAATCAAGAACTTAACACACAATATGACAAATCAATAAACACCTACTAGAACAAATCATTAATGGTTATTGTTTAGAGGTATTTATATTTGATTACAAAATATTTATAATGATTGGTATATTTATTTACTTGTAATTGTAGATTAGATAAAATATCTAATTTTGAAAGTGTGACATTGAACAGACTTCATTTCTAATTAACGCAAAATTTGCCAAAAAAAAGGGAAAGATTAACTTATCTTCCCCTTTTCTATTATTTTTAGTGTTATCTTGCTTATTGTTCTTTTTCAGTCTTTTCCGTAGCGTTTGCTGTTGTTTCTTTAGTTGTCGCTTCCTGGAAGCACCGCCTTTACCTTTGTCGTTTCTCCCTTGTCGGCGGGGAGACTCCCATCTCTTGAGTCGCATAATTTACTTATCCTTTTTTATACTACGCCCATAGTATTATTTACAGATTTAAATCATAACACAACTAAAATATCTGAATGAGAACTCTTTATCATATATTTTTTGATAATGCGGTGGTTAAGCAATGATTATATAATTTATCAGCGGATAAATGATTTCTAGTAAATGGTTAAATTCTTAATATAGCAATCCTGAATCATTCGTGAGAAAATACTGACAAGGACAATAAGTATTGATTAAGACAGTTATATGGGGTGTATCGATGTGAATTCAGTCACTGGATAATTTTATCAAAAATAGTCAAGATAAACTAGAGATTACACGAGCGACCACAGTAAAAATGGTGCTATGTGGATATAAACATCAAGAAACAATGCCAATATTAGGGGTTTCTTCAGGTTTTATAAGTAAATGGAAGAAAGCGTTTTTTCAAGAGGGACTAGATGCTTTAAAGCTTGCATATAAAGGGAGTAAAGGATTTGTAGATATACAACAACGCACTGAGATAATTGAGTGATTGCGTTCTAAAGATAGATGGACTTTTAATGAATTGGAGTACCAAATTGCCTTGCAATATGGAGTTTAATTCGAGTCAAAACAAAGCTACTATGATTTATTTCATGAAGCAGGGATTAGTTGGAAGAAAACTCAAGCTAATAATCCAAAGTATGACTCAAAACTAGTCGCTTCAAAAAAAAGAAATTTGTGAATTGCTGGAGACGCGATGAGCCGAAATAGAGTCTGGAGAACTAGCTGTATTGATGGTTGACGAATGTCATTTATTGTGGGAACATAGTGAAGGGTATGTTTGGGGGAAGAAGAACGAACGAGTTTCAATCCCAATAGTAAATGAAAGGGAACGTCAAACCAAATGAAGGTGGATTAGATTATAAAACCAAGGAATTCTTAATTTACCCGGCAGAAAAAGGAAACTCGGATAATACAATTAGTTTCTTAAATTTTTTGCGATAGGTTTCGCCGACGCCGAAGGCGTATCGCAACGTCGAGGGTATAAGATTTTAATAATTTGGGATGGTGCTAGCTATGTATCCGCTCAATAAATCGGGGAAAGCAGAAAACAAAAGGATTAACAAAGATACCAAACACGTCGTAGAATATGACCCATGGCGCAAAAACTACCAGCAGAGAAATTAGTGTCCGGGTTGCTGCAATCGATTGACCCACAA
>JBCCRX010000610.1:0-2599 GCA_039201015.1 Bacteroidota bacterium
ATGGAGGCAGAAAAATCGCAATCCGCCTTAGGCGGACATAAGACTTTTTCTAACGAAAAGTAGTGCAAAACCTGTTCGCCTAAGGCGTAAAGATGAAGTCAAGAATCTGAGGTTATTTGTGCGTCATTCCTAAGGATACTTAGGAGCATATAAGCTAAGCTGTAAGACTGTCTAAAATCTCTATCTCATGCCTTGAAACTTTGCGAAAAAACGCTGCGCAACGCTGTGGTTAAAATAAAACGAATCATCAACTTAAAAACAAGTATATGCGAGGATACATCTATTACAAGCGTACCCAAAAAAGTAAATCTTCACTATCATTTTTGCACGTCGTCGTAGGAATATTCTTGGCGATAGGCACAATTACTTCTTGCGAAAATTCAGATCGCACTACCAATGCACCTGCTTACCAAGAAGCAGATTTTGCCTTCAAATGGGAACTCAAAAATCCTATTTTGGATGCCGCTATGTTTGATGAAGAAGATTGGATTGCAATCAAAGATCCTTCTATTGTTCGATACGAAGGGAAGTGGCATCTTTTCTGTACGCTACGCGGCAAAGAACGCTCACACGCCATGGTTTACTCGTCTTTCGATGACTTTGAGGAAGCCGCTCAAACTACACCTATCGTGCTACCCAATCACGACGGCTACTTTTGCGCACCACAGGTTTTTTATTTCACACCACAAGAGAAGTGGTACATGATTTGCCAGGCAAAAGACGATGATTGGTCGCCCAAATACCAAGCTGCTTTCGCAACGAGCGAAGATATTGCCGATCCCAATGCTTGGTCTGCCCTCCAACCGATGAATGTTGCTCGACCACCAGAAGATAGATTCCTAGACTTTTGGGTGATCTGCGACGAAGAAAAAGCCTATAATTTTTTCACCTGCGACAACGGCAATATGTATAGATGCGAAACCACAATCGCAGACTTTCCTTTCGGCTGGAGTACACCCGAATTGGCGTATCAAGGAGATATTTTTGAGGCAAGTCATATTTATAAATTACCTGGGGAAAACGGCTATCTCAATCTAATTGAAGCCCAAAAAGAGGACGACCGACGCTATTTTAAAGCTTATTTAGCAGAGCAATTGGACGGAGCATGGCAACCCGTGCCTTCTGATTCCATAGGCACGTATGCTGCTGTGGAAAATGTGGTGCAAGTGGATGGAAGTTGGACAAATTCGATCAGCCACGGCGAACTGATTAGAGATGGCATAGATGAAAAAATGGAAGCCTCACTGGATAATCCTTTTATTTTCCAAGGTGTTCTGCATCGCAACCGAGCAGGTAAAAAATACGGAAATATTCCATGGCGTTTGGGATTATTGAATCAAATGAACGACGCAGAAGAACAGGACAGCACTACCAATCGTCCGCTTTACACGGCTGCGCCTTATCCAGTAGGTACCAGCATACGCCTCAATATGCTTCGCAATGATACGGTGATGAATATTGCTGGCTATGAATTTAATAGCTTGACTGCTGGCAATGCGATGAAAATGCGCCGTGTGATTCGAGAAGGCTTTGAGTACAATTTTGAAGAGGCGGATGAATATTTGGATTATGCGGAAAGCCACGACATGCGGATGTTTGGGCATACCCTGCTTTGGCACAGCTCTATGCCTGATTTCGTCAAAGAGCTAGAAGGCGATTCGGCGGCATTGTATAATTTCACAAAGCAATATATTGATACTTTGGTCAGCCGCTACAAAGGTAGAATTGATGCTTGGGATGTCGTCAATGAGCCTGTTTTGGATGGAACGGGCGAGTTGCGAGAGAATGCTTGGTACAATACTTTTGGAGCAGATTACTTAGAAATGGTTTTCCGTATGGCGCACGAAGCTGATCCCAGCGCAAAACTATTTTTGAACGACTACAACATTGAGCGCGATTCGGCAAAGCTAGAAGGCTTCCTGAAAATTGTGCGTGACTTAAAGCAAAAAGGCGTCCCCATTCATGGCATTGGGATGCAGATGCACATTAGAATGGATGTCCCGAATGAGCGCATGGCGAAGCACTTGAAAAAATGCGTGGAAACGGGCCTACTGATTCACTTTTCGGAAGTGGATATTATTTTCAATCGACACAACGACAGCAAAGGTGGCGGAAAACAAAAATACAATGAACTGACCGAAGAAATGAAAGTGCAACAATCGGATAAGTATCGACAACTCGCTCAATTGTATAATGAAAATGTGCCGTACGACCAACGCTTTGGCATTACGCTTTGGGGATTTGCGGATCGATACACTTGGATCAGGTACTTTTTTGAGATCATGGATTGGCCGCTCATTTTTGATGATGCACTTCTAAAAAAGCCTGCCTACTATGGCTTTATGGAGGGTTTGGGGAGTGAATAAACTCTTCCGTTTTATTTATTCTATCGCTATTTTAGCTGCCTTGCATCATCTGTAATAGTCTTCTATCAAGTCGTTCTTATTTCACCTATTTTCCTATTCTTTAATTAAATACACTGTAAACTAAGTTTTTGTTAATTTTGAGAAGCGAGAAATTCCTTAGAATTTCGAGCTTCAAAAAACCCATCTGCCGCCGTCGAAGACGGCGGCGAAAAAGGGTTGAGGGAGAAAAAAGG
>JBCCRX010000611.1:0-2580 GCA_039201015.1 Bacteroidota bacterium
ACCGGGATAATTATACTCATTCCAAATCACATCTTGCCCTTCTAAATGATTATCACTTTGTGTCTGCACGACTCTGCTGAACTTATCGTAGAACAGATAACTTTCTAAATACACACTCGGCACTTGCAAAGTATCATCGGGCAAAATAGCGGTTTTGCTGCCTGTGGCTTTGCCTTTTACAAAGTCATATTCTGCATTGCTGAAACCACTTAATGGTGGCGCCGTTTGATAGCTGATTTCATCGCTTTGGTCTCGATCAAAGTCGTAGCTGTCATAATAATTGACGGTATAAATATCAATATTTCCGTCATCGTGCTACAATTTACTACACTTATGAATAATTTCATTCTACAAAATGTTAAATCAAGTTAAGTATCAGATAAGTCTTCTATTACTTCTTGAACCCATGATGTAAAATCTTCGTTGGTTTCTTCAATATCATTAGGATGATGATAACTATAATCCCATTGCCAAAAAATGACAGGACAAACTCCATCTTTATTTTTTTTTCTCAGATCAAAGCAATAGTGGTCACCACGCCCATTAGGATTAAAAGGCAAAAAATATTCAGGAAGAGGATTAACAGCTTCAAACCTTTCCCATTTCATTACATCTGAAATAGATACTTCAGAAAGATTTTCTTCTGTTACAAGTGCAGGGAGAACTAATTCTCCATAAAGTGAGATTCCATTCATCTTTGATAAAAAATATCGAAAATCTACAGGAAAGGAAATCCCTAATTCTATTTCAGATTTTTCTATTTCTTCTTCTGTCAATCCTCTTTGAGCTTCAAAGTTTTCTTTGCTAATTCTTTCTAGTAAAGCTACTATCTCATCAATTCTTTTTATTGTCTCGTTATTCATAATCTTCTAGTTCTAAGTTTAAGTCTCTAATAAATTCTTCTATTGAAACTACAAATCCAGACCTTCCATTTACTGGAAAAACATTTACTAGATAATTATTCTTAACTAGTACATAGTACAATTCATTCTGCAACATTTCCAAGTCCATCTTTATCGGAACACAATCTTTCCAACCTTCATTGAGGTTTGATTGTATAAATTCTTCTGCAGACCAAAGTGAAACAAGAGTATACTCTTCAATATCTGATAATGCAAAATCGTCGTTTTGATCTTTTATTGTCCAAACTTCTTCAAAATCAGCTACTTTCTTGATAAAGTATCTGTACCGTTCAAACGGTTTTAGCTTAGACACATTCTCAATTTCTTTCATTGAAACTTTCATAGTCTATCCAGATTTATTGGTCCTTAGCTGTACGTTTATTCATTTTACATTTGCCTATAACCCGTATATTGTGAAAAAGTACTACCTCAAGCAAAAGCTAATGCGATACTTACAGTAAATAGAATCAAAAAAGATTTACTTTGCTTGAAATAATTTTTTCCTAAGCTCATCAATTGCTTTTTCGGTCTCTAAAGTATCAAAGTCATATTTTCTCAAAAGAGTGAGTATACCTTCACAGAAATAATTAAAATAGGAAAGTCTATAATTTGAGCTATTTTTCATTTTTTTATAAGGAAGCCAAATTCCAAAATCTACCAACTCAGAGTCAACAGTCGGTCCTTTTATTTCCAGCTCTTTTGTTTTGCGTTCTAATACTGCTATCATATCAAGATTAGCATTTCCAAATTTTTCTTCATACTTTTTAGAAGGACGAATAGTTGGCCCTATTGCTTCTGCCAGAGCATACCTTAAATCATCTGGATCTTTTGGAGCAAAAGGAATGCTATAGTTGACTGCACTGATAAATAATTTCATATTGTTATTTTTTTGGCTTGAAACTTCTTTCATTTCCTTTAGGCACTTTACCTGTGCGCTTAAAAATCTTCTTTAAAATACTAGTTTCTACTCTCTTTGCTTCTTTTGTAGTTGTTTTACCTAACTGAGATACACTAACTGATACATTATCTTCTCCATGTTTCTTAACTAACTTTCTTCTTTGTTGATGAACTCTTGTAGGCAATCCTGTTGATTTGGTTATTCTACTAGCATCAGCTTTACCTACTTTGTGTGTTTTCCCGAATAATTTGAATAGATAAGTTGCAAACTTACCTTTTGCTTTGTTGCTATTTTTATTTAAAGCTGCTAGTCCTAGCTTGGTAGTACTTCCTCCTGTACCTCCCGAAAATAAAGCTACTACAGCTCCGAAAATAGTAGGCGACCTTGCATGAATCTCCCGATGACCAGGCGTTGGGTCAGTATCTTGCGAAAAAATGTTACCTGGTCCAGAAGTAGGTGTAATTTCTACACCAATCACCAAAGCACTTCCAGCAATGATGGAGATAGAACCATCGTCATTTACGGTACCGTCGTAGATAATATCAAAATCATCTCCTCCTACATCACTTATTTTTGTGTGGTTACCGTCTTGGTCCCTTACATACTCATTAGCAAATTTAGGAGAGAAATTATTCAAGTCATCAAACTCAGGCAAATCAGGAAAAGTTTCTCCACCCAAACAACCAATACATTCTACACCTCTACCTCTTCCATACAACTCATCACCCCCCGGCAAAACAGGTTCTTTGTCATCTTTAGCAGATTCAGCTATTGCACCAC
>JBCCRX010000612.1:0-2577 GCA_039201015.1 Bacteroidota bacterium
CCGATAGCTATACGACTTTTGCATTTTGGGAGGTTGCTAAGGCCTAAAGTTGGGCTAAAAGTGTTACATTTCCTATAAAAAGATGCATGTTCTAGTCTCCTTCCCCTCCATAGTGGAGGCATATAGTAATCATTTTGAGCATTGTTTTACACCAACTGAGCTGATTCACTTCAAAAAGGTGGTATCGGGCTTCCTGCTGAGTGAGCAAAAGACGGTCAGTGGGATCAATCGGCTCTTTATCAATAATCAATGTAACCAAAGCACTTTGAATCGGTTTTTAAATAAATCCTCTATTGATTTAGATGCGATCAATGAGGCTCGTATGGCGATGCTACAAAGTCGTTATCCCACTCAGCTAAAGCCTGGACGACCAGGAGGTGGAGTCATTAGTATAGACAACTCTTTACTGAAGCATTATGGCAAAGGCTTTGATGATATTTACTATCACTATGATTATGTAAATAAGTGCTTTAGCTGGGCGCATGATTTAGTCACCCTCTACTATAGTGACGACCAAACGGACTATCCAGTGGATTGGCATTTGTGGCAACCCCCAGATTGGGAAGCAGTGGCTAGGTTTTTCATGCAGCAAAACTATACCATTAATTCAACCCACTGGGAGCGTCGCAAAGAGCAACCTCAAAAGTGGCGTAACTACATTCGCTCGCGTTATCGTGCCGGGCGGAAGAAATATCCTGAAGTGCTAAGCATTTACAAAACTAAGCTACATCTGGCTGCCGATTTGTTGCGTCGTTTTAGGGCCAAGTATCCAGAGCAGGCCTTTCCAGTGGCGCTGGATAGCGGTTATACTTCACCAGAACTATGTGAAGTGATTCAGCAGGAGTTGCAACTGGATTATGTGGGTAGTCTAAAAGAAGAGCAGCGCATAGCCGATCCTGAAGGGGGCAATATGATTCGTTTAGGCGATTTTGTGCAGCGCTTGCGAGAACGACAAGCTGACCCTAATCAAAAGAATCTGGTGCAAAAAACAGCTTTTACATTTAAGGGGCAAAAGCAATATCTATACACCTACTGTAAAACAGTACGAGTATCTAAATATGAAAAAAAACAACGCTTGGTGGTTTCTTTCTTACAAGAAGACCTAAGTGATCGACCTAATTTAACCATTTGCAATCGTACCGATTGGCATGCCAGCGGTATTATGAGAATCCGTCGCCACAGGTGGCCTGTTGAGACCTATCATCAAGAAGGCAAAGCCGAAGGACTAGAAAAGTACGAAGTACGCAACTATAAGGCTATACAGACACATATAGCTTTGGTTACGGTAGCTTTTTCCATGCTAAAATTTCTAGTACACGACTCTGACTTATTGTCCGATCTACAACAACGACTCCACACGGAATCGAAGCAAACGCTACCTTTTTTGAGGCGCTTACTCCAGGCAGAGGGATTATTTAATTTGATGGAATATGTCTTCGTTGGGTTCCAAAAAGGATACACCGTTGACCAATTGTATCAGCCTTTTGCTACCAAAGTAGCCTACTAGATACGGCAAACTGGACGCTTGTAAAGTACCCTTGGGATTCCTCCTGGTCATTAGACCAGTCGGAAAATGAAAGCCGCTGGTTAATACGGAAGTTACATACAAGGCAATAACAGAGGAAAAGCCTCATTTTAAGCTGAAAAAACACTTTTTTAGCTTAAAATGAGGTCTCTAGATAAATTGCAAAAGCCGTATAGCTATCGGAGCCCCCGCGCTACAAAGGTTTTCTGGATTCATAAACCCTTTTGGCAAGTCGAAATATTTAGTTGGTTTCCCCAGCTTTTGATTTAATAATCATCTATGAAATCTCTCTCAATTTCACTGTCAATCTGATTTCTTAAAGATTTAATTTCAGATTGCACCCATTGTCTATGTTTCAAATATTCAACCTTACCTGAAAAAATTTGAAGCAGAGATTCCCAAAATTCAATTTGTTCCTCATAAAATGGAATTAGTGAGGATACAAGCCCTGAAAAACCGCTTCTCGCTATTGGAATGTAGTACCACAATTCTAAATCAGTATTATGCAACAATAGCTTTTGAGCGTATTTAACTCTTTGGCTAGGGTAACAAATACGGATTGTACTAAAAATAGCCTTCATTCTTTCCTTATCTGCCGAGTGTTTTTCAATGTAACTGTTAAAAAAGCTATCAACTTCTTGGTTAAAATCATTTGATGGGAAAAACTTTGAAGCAATGTGGTCGCCACCAGAATAGACTTTTTTCTCAATCGTAAACGCTATTACTTTGTCTATTACTTCTTCTGCGTTGTCATAGTGCCATACAAAATGAAAATTAAACTTTAAATTTTCACGAGTAAACATAAATTTATCTTGCAAAGTTTCTTTTATAAATTCAAAAAGAAAATTATTGTCACGTTGATACAATTCTTTAAAATATTCTCCTTTGCGGTCAAATGGGAAATGTTGTTTCAAATAGCAATGGAGATATATTTTCTTTAAGCTAGGTAGGTCATCTTCAAATTCAGAAAGGTGTTTCTTGAAAAAATCTGATGCGATAAAATCTAAGTGAAAGTCTTCTTTCTCAGCTTTCTCTAATAAAATTACAAATAC
>JBCCRX010000613.1:0-2564 GCA_039201015.1 Bacteroidota bacterium
TATAAATTATTTTTTTCACAAAATAATTAAAAAACAACTTCATCGCTGTCCATAAAAACCTCCCAAAAGGGAAATTTTTATGAAATAAAAATTTCCCTTTTGAAAAAATACACAATGGATAAATTAGAACAATACAGAACTGCGATCATCGAAGAATTAGAATATCAATTAGAGCTAGAATATTCTGATATGCCAGCAGTGAATTACAAACTGATTCAAGACGGTACGCAATTTGTAGTAATTGCAGTTGGTTGGCATGAAAAGAAATTCATTCACGATCTTTGGTTTCATTTGGAATTGATAGATGAAAAAGTTTGGTTTTTTGAGAACAATACTGACTATCAAATAGACAAAGCACTAGTAGAAAGAGGAATCGAAAAAGAGGATATGGTCGTGGCTTGGCTTAATCGTCCTACTAGTGAAACGGCAAAAGCTTTAGCAGCATGAATGGTCGGAATCAAGATTTACAGAATTAGAGGATTAGTAGGATTTCATAATGATGTACGTAGTGTCAAAATGTAAATGCTACGTGTTTTGAATCCTGAAAATTCCGAAATCCTGAACATCCTGATCCTGACAGAAAGCAAGCGAAAACCTAAAAATACGTCTATTTGTTAGCACTAAAAATAAAAATGAGTATGGAGACAGTTGTTTTGAGACCCGATAATCAGGAAGATTTGCAATTCTTAGTGAGTCTTTTGGATCGCTTGCAGATAGATTATAAGGTATTGGAAGCAAAGCAATTAGCAAATGCTGATTTAACTTCAACAGAGAATGCAACGGATCAATTAGCAAGTATTTCAGAAGATGCTGTTATGCAGAAATTGAAGTCAAAGCAAAAAATAGAGCAATTGCTAGTTGATTTGATTGATGCTTTACAAAATACCAAAGAAGGTGCAATAAAAAACAGATTGTACCTATTGCTTTACTTCATAGATTTCGGCTGCTATGCAAAATATGATTATTCACTTACGGGAATGAGCTACTTAAAGTTTAAGTCTAATCCTGTCCCGTTTGGAGTGGAGATGCTACTCGAATTAATGAGGGAAGCAGAAACGATACAACAAGCATTCATAGATGAAGGTACAGCTCCCTATGAGTTGTCTGCAAAAAATAGGTCAGCACATTCGGATATTTTTGATACAAAAGAGAAAGAAATCATCGAAGCTACCATCAATCACTTTAAGAATGTGCCCCTTGCTCAGATGATTAAGGAAACCCATTATCAGTACGCTTGGATTACAACGAATCACGCTGAGGTCATTAGCTACGAAAAGTCGAAATATGGTGACTTCGAATGGCTGGATTATTTCTACAATAAAACAAAAGCAGCATATTTGGAGGATAAACAAACAAGGCAACTGTTGGACGAAAGTGAGGAAATCCATCAATTGATGAATAACCTTCAAAAACTTTAATGATGATTAAATATCAATCCATTTCAAGTTTTCTGGAAACGATAGCAGCACTAGAAAAGAAGAAAAAGAACAACTATTTTCAAGTCAGGATGGATATTTGTAAGGAGTATATTGGAATAGAGGAAATAGATCAGGTACTGCAAAAAGGTACTGTGATTAGGGCGGTAAATGATGAAGATCAAAAGATTTTGATTAAATCTAGGGTATCAAATTCTGCCATGTCAGAGGGAAAAAGTGGTGGATTTAGATTGATTAGTGTTGTAAATCGAAGGACAAGTACAACTACTTTTCTAACGGTATATCCTAAAAAGGGAAAAATGGCAAAGTCAGACTTATCCTTATCAGAGTACACAAATCTCTTGAAAGAATTGGTCGAAGCACATCAAGAAGGTGAGCTTCTTTTATTGGATATTGAAAATAATTTGGAAGTCATTACGGAAGAAGGATAAAAATTTAGCAAACCCCCAGTACGGCTATTGGCAATTAAATTCTTAGCTATTGGCTAGTACAGTTATTTGATTATCAATTAATTGCGTCATAAAAACTGCCGTTCATTCAATGGTAATTATACCAGCAGCATAGCCCAATTCAAAAAATCAACAGTTAAACAATTCAATAACAGTAACATACAGATCAACAACAAAACAACATATCGCTATCCAGGCGCACAGCCTTTCTCCACGGCGCAGCAAGATTTATTCTTTGGGCGTGAGGAAGATATTGCGGCACTCAGTCGGATGATACGGCTAGAGCCGCTGGTGGTGCTGTACTCCAAATCGGGTTTGGGGAAAAGCTCGCTCTTGAGTGCGGGCATTGTGCCAAAAATGGAGCAGGAAGGCAAATACCAAGCGGTCAAGATTCGTTTTCAGGCGTATAGTGAACGTTATGATGAAAATAGCTTACCTGTGCAGACGACCCTAGCGGCGGTGCAGCAACAGTTGAATAAAGAAAGCACTTTTATCGAAGATTTTCTGCCCGAAGAAACGAGTTTGTGGTACACCTTCAAACGCTTCCAAGCGCAGCAACCCGAACGTGAATTGAAGTACTCCCCAAAAATAGGACAGGTCAATAAGGTGATAAAAGCGTAATTTTGGAACGATAAAATTACGATAAAAATGGGAAGAAAAAGAAGGACATTTAGTAGCA
>JBCCRX010000614.1:0-2557 GCA_039201015.1 Bacteroidota bacterium
AAAGGGAGAAGCGGCGAAATTCGCCGCTTCTCCCTTTAAAAAACCTTGATCAAATCATATGGGCTCGACGCCCATATGATTTGAAAATAAACATGAGCTTCCATAAATAATGCTGACCAAATAAAATCATTTAGAACCGTTGAGAGATTTCAGGAGCTTTATTCAGATTTAATTTTTTTATTTAAAAACTTCGTACACGACTAATTTGAATAAGAGAATGGCATATAAATAATGAAAATAAAACGTTCTTTTTATTCCTTATTGCTGATGTTGGTTTTCCAAGCTTGCTCGGAGCCGCCAACACCCAATCTCCTATACGCAGACCGCCAAATCGTGGATTCACTTTATCAATTGGAATATGAAGAAATGGTCGATTCATTGGATACTGACTGTGAAAAAATGCAGGAAGCACAACTGGAACTTATGGTCGATTCGCTTTTGAAAGTGCGATTAGTAGAAATTATAAGGCAAAAGGAACGCTATCAGAACAACAAGTAGTATATTAGGAATGGTACACAAATAAATTTACAATTTTGAATGGCTCTTTTGTCCTTATTTCTCACTTTAATTCAGTCAAAGTATCAAGCTACCCATCCGCTTTGCGGTTCACAAACAGTGTTTGTTCATCCTTCATTAAAGCAAGAACTAAGAAAAAAATAGCTTGCTCAAATTTTGTAACTTTATTTATATATCATTCCTTGGTTATGAAGTGCGGTAATAAAATGATACTAATCTTTCTCGTTTGGAGTTTACTGTTCCTTAGTACCACTGCTTGTGAAGAAAAACAGCCTGTCATCAGCAAAAAGGATTTGATTGAAATGGAGGTGGAAAAAAGGATCAATCGACTTATTAATAACAAAGGAGAAAGATGTAAACAAGAGTTGATCGACGTAGCCAATACCATAGTAGATTCTATTTTAATCGCACGCGCAAAGGCTAGTAAAGATACCATTCCTAAACCACCGAAACCCTTCAAGCCAGACCAACCAGATGCCTTTCTATTAGAAGATAGTTTTGCCATTCAGCCCTTATTGTTAGATACGCTTGGTTTAGATAGTATGCGAATAGAGATGGATTCTAGTCTTCAAAACGAGCTCTAAAATCACCGATCCACTTCGTCATTCTTCTCGAACCATAGCCGAAATCCTTTTCGCGCGATAAGCTGCTGGCAAAGAAGCCAGAAAACCAATGAGCAAAACCACGGCGGTGACTGCTAGAAAATCCCAAGCGCGAATGCTGATTGGATAATAATCAATGATAAAGCCCTGCGAAATGCGAATTAGTCCGAAATTCTTTTGCAGCACATAGAACAACAAGGCTAAAGCAAAACCAATACCTAAACCAATCGCACACAAAAGCAAACCCTCGTAGAGAAAGATATTGCGCACGCTGAGGTCGGTTGTTCCCATAGATTTCAGGATGGCAATATCTTTCTTTTTTTCCAACACGATCATCCAAAGCGAACCGATTAAATTGAAAGCAATCAATAGCAAAGTCAAAGTCAAAATCGCAAAACCCAACCATTTCTCAATATTCATCACTTTCAGGAAAGTCTCCTCTTGCTGGTATTGATCTTCTACTTTGAAATCCGTTCCTACTAAGTCCTTGATAGCAGCTTGTGTACTTTTTACATCTGCATCGGGCGATAATTTAAGTTCTAAAGCACTGATTTGATTGGGTTTATCCAGAAGTTCTTGACAAAATTGGAGATTGGTGAGGATGTATTTATTGTCGAAATCTTGTTGAAAAGAAAAAACGCCAATGGGATATAAAAACTGTTTGCGGAAAGGCTGTTCAAGCGGACCAACTTGCTCCTGCTTGGGCATGTAAACACTTAAAGAACTAAATTCATCCTCTAAATCTACGCGCAATTTAGAGCGCATACCCGAACCCAAAACGGCAAAAGACATATCCCCAAATTCCAAAACAAAACTTCCGTCTCGAATAGTTGAATCAATGGGCGTAACGGACTGAAAACTAGAATCTACCCCCTTTATCGTTCCGAAAACGCGGTTGTCTCTGTATTCGAAGAGCGCGATCTCCTCTATGGTTCTAGCCACCTTTTCCACGCCTTCTATTGACATCAATTGCGCTACATCAATCGCATCTTCAGAAAAGCTCTTTCCTTTCTCTGCGGTGATCTTAACTTCTGGATTAAAATTGCTGAATAAACTCAGCAGCAGTTCTTCAAAACCATTGAACACCGACAACACCAAGATGAAAGCTGCCGCCTGTATCGTGATGCCAAAAATCGAAATGCCTGTGATGATATTGATGGCATTGGTTGATTTTTTTGCAAATACATACCGCTTGGCAATTTGAAAAGGAAGATTCATGAAATTTGATGCTTGTTTTTTAAAAGAATCCCGTGAACAGAAATGAGTTTGCTTTTGATGATTCTTTCAAGTTCCTTACCTTAAGGAACGACGCACAAATAACCTCAGATTCTTGACTTCATCTTTACGCCTTAGGCGAACAGGTTTTGCGCTACTTTTCGTTAGAAAAAGTCTTATGTCCGCCTAAGGCGGATTGCGATTTTTCTGCCTCCATTAGCACA
>JBCCRX010000615.1:0-2539 GCA_039201015.1 Bacteroidota bacterium
AATTTGATAATAAGCACTTTGTACACATTCGTCCGTTCCCCAATTAATATTAGGATTAATTAACACTTTTCGATCTCCCACGTAGCCAGCACCATCTGACCCCAAAATAGTGCCCAATTGAATGCCAGGATAAAGTCCTTTCGTGATCCATACATCTCTATGGTTGAGTGCTGCCACTTTTATTTGCACAAGGGCTTCTCCTGCTTTGGGTACAGGCGTAGCGACTTCTTTATAATGTGGAAGGCTTTTCTCTTCGGTCAGGACGAGTGCATTCATGTGATGTGCTTGTTTTGTTGAGAATAAAGCTAGCGTTTGTTTCAAGCTATAAAGGTAAGTAACGTTCAAAAAATAAGAGCGACACTTGAATAGTAGATATTAATTTCCAAAAATTCGCAGAAAGTTTTCTGCCTCAGGCTAAAACTTTCTGCTTGAGGGATTTTGAGGGTGAAAAGCATATTTAATTTTCAGCGGTATGATAATGTGCTAGAAGTTTCATCACCACATCACCAAATAAACAAATCACCAATCATGCAAAGCAAGCTAGCTCCCGACGTACAACACCTCCTTCACCGCTTTCACAATTTTTTCTGGATTGGGCAAATAAGCATCTACGAGCGTGGGCGCGTAACCCAAAGAAGTATCCGCAGAATTGACTCTGGTGACGGGCGCATCTAGGTAATCGAAAGCATATTTTTGGACTTCATAAGCGATTTCCGCAGAAACACCAGCAAAGGGCCAAGATTCATCCACCACAACGATTCGATTGGTTTTCTTCACGGAGTTCACAATCGTCTGATGATCCAAAGGACGAATGGTTCTTAAGTCAATCACTTCGGCAGAAATACCATCTTTGGCAAGTTCTTCAGCTGCTTTTTCGCATTCCAATACCATTTTATTGAAACTTACTAAAGTGATGTCACTACCCTCACGCCGCACACGCGCTACCCCAATAGGCGTCAGATATTCTTCCTCTGGCACTTCTCCTTTCATGCCATAGAGCATTTCCGATTCCATCATGCACACTGGATCATTGTCGCGAATAGCCGATTTCAAAAGTCCCTTTGCATCTGCCACATCTATACAGGAAATGACCTTCAAGCCAGGCACATTTGCCATCCAACTTTCAAAGGTTTGGGAGTGCTGTTGTGCCAATTGTCCTGCTGCGCCAGTCGGTCCACGAAAAACAATCGGACAACTGTATTGCCCCGCAGATTGTGATAAGGTTTTTGCTGCATTGTTTACGATCTGATCGAAAGCTAAGATCGCGAAATTCCAAGTCATGAACTCTACAATCGGGCGCAAACCATTCATGGCCGCTCCCACACCAATGCCCGCAAAACCTAGTTCCGCAATTGGTGTATCAATCACTCTTTTCGGCCCGAATTCATCCAACATGCCTTTGGTCACTTTATACGCGCCATTGTATTCCGCCACTTCTTCTCCCATGATGAAAACATTTTCATCGCGGCGCATTTCTTCGCTCATTGCGTCTTTTAGGGCATCTCGCAGTGCTGTCTCTTTTGCCATTTGTTTTTAAGTTTGATCTGATTCTAAGTTAGTTTGAGGTGGTTTAATGTTGTTCAACATGATTTTGAAGTACTTAGAAAAAACCCTTAAATGATTAGAAAGGTTTTTAGATTGATTTGCTAGAAAAAAGGATTTATTGTAAGAGCAAACAAGTCTCAAGAATATCGGAAATGATCTATTTTTTCTAAAAGGCATAGACTTATGTGTTCTTCAATGTCCTTAAGTGTTTCGTAAAGTACCACACTTTGTGGTTTTGCAACTAAAAAATGGAATTTTATAAGAAAACACTTCTGCTAGAGATATAAATCTGACTGCTTGTTTTTTTACCAAAATCAGGTCTTTTTACAGATTTTCTAAGAAATCAGATAAATGCTTATTGAAATCCTTTGGATGTTCCATCATAGCCGCGTGTCCGCACTCTTCCATGAAAATCAATTTCGAGTTTTCGATTAATTTATGAAATTTTTCACCCACAAAAGCGGGCGTAATCGTATCTTCATTGCCCCAAATCAGTAGCGTCGGCACCTTGATGTTGTGCAAATGCCCTTCCACATTGTGTTTAATCGCAGAACGAGCGGCATAGATCACCGCCAGTGTTTTTTCTCTGGTGTTCACAATGTCGTACACTTCATCCACCAGTGCCTTACTAGCTACCTTTGGATCGTAGAAAGTCGCTTCCGCTTTGCTTCTTACGAACTCATAATTCGCTCGCGGCGGCACAGAATTTCCGATAGAATGTTCATACAAACCAGAACTGCCCGTCAAAGTCAGGGAAGCTACTTTTTCTTGATAGCGCAAAGTATAGATCAAGCCAACGTGTCCGCCCAAAGAATTACCGAGCAAATGCACTTTGTCATAACCTTTATACGCAATGAAATCGTTGATGTGCTCAACTAGATTTTCGAGCGATACTTCCTTTGGTGGCAAATCAAAAATGGGTAAAATGGGAATGATGACATTGTGCGTTCCTTTGAAATGATTGACGATGCCTGAAAAATTACTCAACGCACCA
>JBCCRX010000616.1:0-2531 GCA_039201015.1 Bacteroidota bacterium
CAATTCAGCAATTTAAAGGTGAGGAAAGTTGTAACTCCCCAATCCATTTACTGGGTTAAAACTAAGTTAGAAAATTTAGGAATTGATTGATTGTTAGAAAAGTTTTTAGAGGATACTGAAAATTCACAGAGTCAGAATAAGTTTATCAAAGATAAAATATTTAAGATAGCGCTTTCGTTAATGAGGAAGCGTTGTTTTTTTTTTGATAATTGCAAAATAATTAATCAAGAATTTAAATCAAAAAATTTCATTTAAAAAGAGTGAAATATTTATTAATCCGATTGTTTCATTATGAGCAATATCTTAAAAATTAGACAGTTACCTCGGTCTTTTGTCGTTAATAACGTCATGATAAACGGGCGTTTGGGACAAAATCCAGAGCGTAAAGAATTTGAATCGGGAACTGTCAAATATAAATGTTCCGCAGCATTTGGAAAAGATAAACAAGGTGAAACGATGTGGATTGCTTGTGAAGCATGGGGAAATATGAGCGCTTATGGTGAAAAGGGGGTTGGTTCAATTATTGGACGCTACATTGGAAAAGGTCAAATGATGGAGGCTGCTGGACAACTTCAAATGCAGAATTGGAACGATCGCAACACTGGAGAACGTCGAGCAGCAGCAGTACTAAAAGTTATCAATGTCAGATTAGTTGAATCCAAAGCTAAGCAAGAACAAACAAATCCCATCAATCAACAAGCAATAAGTCAAATCAAGGAGAAATTCTAATCATGGCTCAAATATCACTATCAATATCTATCTTAAAAAAACAATTTTCCACCAGTAACGATACTAATTCTCATGTATCGGGGGTTGCTGAGTATTACCAGTACGACAATCAAGAAAAGGATTTAGTAGCAAAACCTATCGAATTTCGTGCAAGTGGTCTGGCTGCTTCAACATTAGCAGCATTGTCAGAATTAACATTCGGAACGGCAGTTGGGAATCTTGAAGTTGAAAGCCGCAATCTGAATCGAATTCCTGTTATAAATATCAGTGCTTTCGTGCCAACAGATTTAGATTATCTCATCCAAATCTCTGGTGCAGAAACTAAAGTTGAAGATGAATATCCGCAAATAGAAGAAGCTCCTCAAAGCGGAGTGGTTCTTCACCATGTAGAAGAATCTGAAGAATCCGAGGAAGTTCCACCGTTTTAAATAGTAAAAGAAATAACTTCATAGAGAAAAATTGACTTGACTTAAGCCTACTTGCAAGAGTAGGTTTTTTATTTTTTATTAAAAAGAGCCTACGGAAAACTACCGCCAATCAACTCCTTCTCCAAAATAATTCCCCTTTAAAAAAGCTTCGCTTAAAAGTAGTGAATCAAAAATAAATTCGGAGTCAAGTTAATGAGAACTTCTACACAAAATAAAATCGTAATTATCGCATTATTGGTTGTTAATTTCGCAATGGCTAGTGGTACTTTAGCAGCTTTATCCTTGGAATCAAAACCTACCACGAACTGCACTGCTGTCAGAAACTGCAACTACGGAAGACCTTACTAGAAAAATAAAAACTACCAATTTGGTAGTTTTTATTTTTTCTTCAGAACCATAAACGTTCCGAAAACCTATACCTCAATCTTTCTACAAAACCAAATGATCAATAAAAAAAGCTTCGCTTAAATGGGGTGAAATCTAAAATCAAAATTGGAAATAACTATGCTCGACCTTAACATAAATGTAAATGGCACCGGAATTGTTGGTAGCTCTAAAAGCTTTGTAATAAAAGACCGCAAAGTCCACGAACTTTCTATCGGAATTAAATATATTTCCAAAGGTCAAGAATTCACAAACTGGATTCCTGCAAAATACTGGACTAAAGCTAATTCAAGGCTAGTAATTCCAAAAAATTCTATTCTAAATATATCTGGAGATTTAAGAACCAACACTTGGAAGAAAGAAGACGGAACTACAGCTAAAGAAGTTTACCTATCAATTAGAAAATTAGATGTTATCAAATGGGGTGAATACGCCGAACCCAAACCAAAGGATAAATACGATAAAGCTTTGGCTGGAATCATATAAAAACTACAAAAATAAAAGGATTATCCCCAAGAATAATCCTTTTATTTTTTTTCGCCACAAACAAACGCCATAATTACCTACGGAAACTAACCGCTAATTGGCTCCTTATTAAGATAATTCTCCTAAAAAAGCTTCGCTTAAAAGGGGTGAAATCAAATTAATTGGAGTCTTTTATGAAAGTTACAGCTACATTCGCTGCTATCGCTATCACCACTATTGCTGCTATTACGAATGCTGGTGAATCTTGCGGAACAGTTGGTAATCCTTGCAAGAAACTTAATGAAGGAAAACCTGCTTGTGAAATGCTCGGTGGTGAATGGAACGAAAAGAGAAATTGTTGCAACATTAGCAAAAATTAAATATAGTTAGCCCCAAAAAGGGGCAACTTTATTTTTTTGTTTATAAATGTATTCCCATTACTTTAATCTTTTTAGAAAAGTATGAGAGGTTAAATATGTAAATATTTGCTTGACATAAAGAGGAACTGTTAAATATTTTATACAC
>JBCCRX010000617.1:0-2531 GCA_039201015.1 Bacteroidota bacterium
CTTCAATGTGAAAAATATCTCGAATAGTGATGCTCAAATGCTGAGTAAAGGCATGGGTAAGTAAAGAAAACAGTAGGAAAAAAGTGGTGGCTATTTGCAAAGACATGATGTTGTACTTGAACTGATAGGATTAGTGTAACAGACGTGCGTGCCAGATAGTGCTTCAATTTTTACTCGCTTGTAATGCTCTATTGCAGATGGTAATGAAACAGTTAACTCTCTACGCTCATCGTCAAACTTCACTACTGCTGCGGGCAAAAGTGAACCATCTAGTTTTTCCAGCCAAACCGTTCCATTACTATATCTTTTGTGTAGATAATTTACGGTCAAATAAGTGGGCTTGAAAATAGATGTTTCTTCTCTATTTACTGCTTTTTTATCCGTATTTTCGGCACTGGGTTCGCCATCGGGTTGTTCTTCCCGAATAATCTTCGCTCCAAAAATGTCTAGTTCAGTAACGTCGTAATATTCCAAAATGGGTAGAGAAATCAAAATTAGTACGAAAACAATAATGAAACATAATATTGCATTGCGCTTGATATTTTGACTCTCACCAGCTTTTTGAGTACCCATTGAAATAATTTATGCTACAAATATAGTCAAATAAGTATCACATGTCAAGTTGAAACTAGCATTATTAGCATTATAGAAAATATCCATTCAGTTTCAAAGCAACTACGGTGTCTCCTTACTAGCGCACAACGTACTGCTCGCTTCGACCTATTTTGTCGAAATCGAAAAAAGGTGTAGGCAACTTTTCATAGCAGTTTTGTGCATTTAGATCACAAAAAAATCCGACTTCTGAGAAAAGACTTCATTTTTCTTCAAATTTTAACACTTTTAGAGACAAATAATATAAGAATCTTAGCCTGCTTCGGATGAACTTATGCTTGGAGTCCTTCTTTTTTCACCCAAATAAAATTTGGCATCTTAGCTTTTAGTTTCATTATTAAATATTATGATAATTTTTGAACTGGATTTTTTCATTTTTCTGTTTCAACTTGCAGCCAGAAATCAACAGAATGCATTCTTAATTTTTGTGCTGTAAGGAGGAAGTATATTCAATTGCAATCCACTACTTTTTTCAGTGCATAAAAGATCAAAGCGAGAAACTTTTCATCACCTGAAAGGATGGGACTCAAGCAAGGAACGTGAAATCATTAAATCAGCTTCACAGCCAAAGCGGACAGGCTTGCATTGTTCGGGCTTAGTTGAAAGGAGATATCTATAATTTGCATATCTTATTTCAGCAAAATCGAATACTTGAGCATGCAATTTTGTCCAAGTGCGAATGTGTAGTTTGCTAAGGTCAGGCAGATTTATTGCTGAACGTATATTAAAAGTAGAGTGGCTAAAAGGTTAAAATAGTGCAATAGTAAGCAGAAAATTATGGAAGATAATGAACTGATCTTCAAACTCATTAACTAGCGTTTTTCTTTTGCCAATTTTGATTTCTTTGCACGCTCCTTTTTTCATTTGTCTTGAAAACATCTTTTCAAATAACTATTGTTAGTATGAAAAATTTGTTATTTCTTTTAAGCTTCTTTTTCTACATTTTGGGCTTTTCTACCCTCTCTGCCAACACAAGTGTAAATGTTAAAGCAGAACCAATCGTAAAGATAAAGTCGGTCGAACAGGAGAAAAGCATACACCTTTATTTTGCGAACTTATTGCAACAAACAACTCATTGGGAGTTGATGGATAAAAACGGGAAGCGCGTTTATCAAGAGACTATCTCTGATAAGGACGCTTACGCAAAAAAATTGAATTTGAGTAAAATCAAAAGCGGTAACTATGTGATTGTTGTAGAGAACGAACGGATCGAAGTAAAGCAACCGATTTTGATCGCTCGCGATGATGTGAGGGTTTTGGACAACAAACGTTCAGAAAAGATGGCACCTTCGATTGAGTTCAAGGACAAGGCAATTCACTTCCAGCTTGCGCCTGGTTCACGTGCCAAACTCATTACCGTCAATATTTTTGATGGAGAAGAAATGATTTACGAGGCAAAAGAAGTCATGATGTCCACGATGCGAAAGCAATACAGCATCAATAATTTGCATCGCGGCAACTACATTTTCCGCGTGATTGTGGACGACAAAGCCTATTATGAAGAAATTGAAGTGGAGTAATTGGCTTTATCAAAGGATTGTAGTAGAGCGATAGAATGACAGCACTCTTTCGCTCTACACAACCTTTTAAATCTGTAAAATCTACAGATTTACTTATTCTAAGAGCTTGTTTGGAGTAGGATTGAACTGTAAATCAATAGTTTACGGCTCTGGCGAAGAAAATAATAGGGACTTTATCGAGATAAACGAGCGATTATTTTCAAAGTCAGGTTCGTAAAATGTTGGTTTACAGGAAGATAGTACTCCAAACATGCTCTAAGGAACGAGGGAGGAATAAACTGAGGTTCTTGACAAGATATTTTTGTGCTAATGGAGGCAGAAAAATCGCAATCCGCCTTAGGCGGACATAAGACTTTTTCTAACGAAAAGTAGCGCAAAACCTGTTCGCCTAAGGCGTAA
>JBCCRX010000618.1:0-2529 GCA_039201015.1 Bacteroidota bacterium
CCTTCAAAAAAATCGTTTGGCTTTTTGCTGCGTCTTGGCTTTAGAGCGATCTGTTCATTGGGTAGATTCGTAAAGGCTTTGGTGAAAAGCGCATTGGTGCAAAAAACAATGTCTTCTCGGCTGCGCCAAGAGTACTCTTGGATGTCTTCGGGTCGCACGCCACCCGTTTTTTCGATAATGGCTTGCATCAGTTCGGGTTCTGCGCCCCGAAAACCGTAGATGGATTGTTTGGGATCACCGACCCAGACTGCATACTTTGCCAAATGGGCGAGCTTCAAGAAAATCTCCAATTGAATCGGGCTGGTATCTTGAAATTCGTCCACCATCAATAAATCTAATTCTTCGGATAGCACTGCCTTTACTTCTGGATGATCGAGCAAATCTTTGATATAGACTTCCATATCGGTATAGTCGATCAAACCGCGCTGCTTTTTATAGCGATCAAATTCTTCCAGTGATTCGGCAGCTAATTCAAAAACTAGATAAATGTAGTCGCGAATGTCTTTGCGAAATTCGGGAAGCTGTTCGTGTTTGCTGGCAAATTCTACCAATTCAAAAACATCATCTTTGCTCTTTGCGCCCACTCCAATTTTACTAATCTTCACAATTTCCCACCAATACAAACGCCCCTTCAACTCCAAGTCGCGTTTCATCTTGAGCAAAGCGGTTACCGCATCTTTCGTCTTTTTGGTGGTATCTTCGTTGTTTTTCAATAATTCAGTGGTATCTTCTATTAATTGCTTGAATTCTGCCAAATAAGATGCCAAAGTTTGCGCGTTGACCGTCCCTAGAAAAGCCTCAAAACTTTCGTAAGAGCGAATCTTACTCTCCTCTAAATTTGCGCTGTTGAAGCCATTGGCTCTCGCGATTTCTGTAATGTTTTTGATTTGTTTCCTCCAATCGTAAGCGCCTTTTTTGTTCATCCCCAAACGATCGCACAATTGCTCCATGCGCTCTACCCGCTCTTGCCGCAACACCATTGCCAGCGATTGATTGAATAGTACTTGTTGGTCTTCATCCGCGATGATGTCCACCGCAGGCGATACGCCCGCTTCGTAAGCAAATCGCTTTAATAGCTTGACGCCTAAGCCATGCACCGTACCAATCAAAGCATTGCTCAAGTCATCCGCCTGCTCCGTCATTTGCTCTTCCAGAAGTTTGGTACGCACCCGTTCCTGCAGTTCTGCGGCTGCTTTTGAAGTAAAAGTGGTTGCTATGATGCCACTTGCCCGCACGCCTTCACTTAGTAATCGCACCATTTCCTGTGTTAAACGATAGGTCTTTCCACTTCCTGCCCCTGCTGAAATTATTTTTAGATTCATGTATTCTGCGCGCTCCTTCTGCTTTTTGTTCTTGTAAAGATCGTCTAGTCCGCAATTTTGCAATTTAGTGTAAGTCTAGGTTTTGTACAAGAATTTGAGGAAAGATTTCAGTTTTGTAACTCTGTAACTTAAAAAGTGATATAAATTGATTTTGCACTGTTTTTTCAAGTTTCTCCTACAAAAAGAAAAAGCGGAGAGAAAAAACCGAAAAATCATTAACTTTGTTAGAGTAGTGAGCCGAAATAATAGGAAATATGAAAACGGAAGAAGAGAGAAAAGAATACGAAGAAAGTTTAAAGACTTACAGAGACATTAAAAACGTAGTGGATACAGCCAAAGCAGAAGGTAAAGCAGAAGGTAAAGTAGAAGGTAAAGCAGAGGGTAAACTAGAGAAAGAGGAAGAGGTAATTGAAAAATGTATGGAAGAAAATATGGAAGTACAGATGATCTCAAAAATTGTAAGTTTACCAATTTTAGAGGTCAAAAAAATAATTGAGAAAATCAAAAAAGCAAAGGAAAGCGAGCAGTGAAATAAGTTGCCAAACGCTTGCCCATATATGTGCAGGAGTGTATCGCGTCTCTTTGCACGTGAATCCATGCAGCAGAAGAGCTTGGTGACAGGATTCTAGAAACAATAGCAAATGAAATAGAACTGGAATTTCCTACAACGAAAGTAAAAGACTTTAATAAATTTTACTGAAATCGAAAATACCACAAACTAAAAGACGAATTTTGGGAATAGCTGCAGTTCAGCGTTCAAGATAAACCAAGGCTAAAAATCAAAGCGCAACCGCAGATTGATTCGTCTGGAAGTCAAGTAGTTAGGAATGGCATATTGCTGATTGAAAACGGTTTTGATCCAAGTGTTGGAAGCGACATTTTGGACTTGCATCATATTAAAAATTTCCAAGCTGATCCAAGCACTTTCGCTAAATCGAAGGAAATGTTTTGGGCTACTCGCGCGCCGTTCGGCATCCCAGAGCGCGTAGGAAAAACCAATATCAACCCGATGATAGGCGGGAAAACGATAAGTGTTTCGGAAGACGCGATTGTTGCCCAACAAGCCGTACGCCAAACCCGTACCGACTGTGAGGTTGAGGTGCATTTTGAAGTTTTCATTTCGAGGTAAATAATCTTGGAAAAAGACCGAAAGCGTCATCACTTGATCGGTAGGTCGCGGTACATTTTCTACGTCCCGACCTTCTTC
>JBCCRX010000619.1:0-2506 GCA_039201015.1 Bacteroidota bacterium
CGCCTTAGGCGAACAGGTTTTGCGCTACTTTTCGTTAGAAAAAGTCTTATGTCCGCCTAAGGCGGATTGCGATTTTTCTGCCTCCATTAGCACAAAAATATCTTGTCAAGAACCTCAGTTTATTCATCCCTCGTTCCTTAGGATAATACACGCCATCAAAAACGATATTTTGAGAACTTATCTACCTCTAGTTGATCCTCCCGATGTGCTTCACTTCTTTCGTATTGCATAGCTCATTGTTTGTGGATAAAACTACAAAAATCCGCTTTTAGGGTCGTTTTGAGCCATAAAATCAAAAACTTCATTTATCTTTCAGAAAATATCTTTTTGCCAAAGAAGAAAAGCAAAACACAACCAATGCTCAACATCCATAGATTCATAAGCTTATGCTTAGTCGTATTGCTGATTGCCTGCTCACCCAAACCCAAAAAACCCAACATCATCATCATTCTTGCCGATGATTTGGGTTGGTCTGATTTAGGATGCTATGGCAGCGAGATATCGACTCCAAACTTGGATCATCTCGCCAATAACGGTATGCGCTTCACGCAATTTTACAATACGGCAAAGTGTTTCCCGTCTCGTGCTTGCCTCTTGACAGGCGTGTATGCACAAGACTGTGGCTACGACCGAACGTATCGCAACCCAATCACCAACGCGCTCACCTTTGGAGAAGTCTTACGAGACGCGGGCTATCAAACCTATTGGTCGGGAAAGCATCATGGCTTAGAAAATCCTATTTATCGCGGCTTTGATCGCTATTATGGACTGAAAGATGGTGCTTGCAATCATTTCAATCCAGGTCATCAGCGAGATGGGGAAGCACCACCTGCACAGAAAAAAGGAGATCGCGCTTGGTGCATTGATAGCAGCATGTATCGTCCGTACACCCCAACAGAAAAAAATTTTTATACGACTGATTATTTCACCCATTATGGCCTCGCTTTTTTAGAAGAAGCAGCGCAACAGCAAAAGCCTTTCTTACTTTATTTGGCTTACACAGCACCTCACGATCCATTGATGGCTTGGCAAGAGGACATTGATAAATATAGCGGAGCATATGATGAAGGTTATGAAGCCATTCGGCAAAAGCGTTTTCAAAAACAGCAAGCATTAGAATTAATAGATACTACTTACCAATTACCAACTGCCATGCACCAAACATGGGACAGTTTGAGTCTGGCAGAACGCGACTTTGAGGTGGCGAAAATGGAAGTTTATGCAGCTATGATTGATCGCTTGGATCAGAATATTGGGCGGGTATTAAAAAAACTAGAAGCCTTGAATCTGGACAAAAATACATTGATTTTGTTTTTATCCGACAATGGTGCATCGGCAGAAGTCGTCGATCTTAAAAATGATGATGATGGTGCAAAAGTAGGTGTTCTGGAACGTTGGGTTTCTCTGGGTGCAGATTGGGCGAATGTAAGCAATACACCCTTCAATTACTACAAAAATTATAGTTTTGAAGGGGGTATTAATACGCCCTTCATTGCGTATTGGAAAGATAAGATCAAGCCCAATAGCTTCTCTGATTTCACAGGACATTTCATAGATGTGATGCCTACTTTTATGGAATTGAGTGGAGCAACTTATTCTGAAAATGATACTTTAACACCCCCTCGAGGGCAAAGCCTTGTACCTGTTTTTTTAGGGAAGTCTCAGGAAAGAACAGATGCCTTATTTTGGGAATGGTCAAAAGGCAAAGCGGTGCGCAAAGGTGATTGGAAAATTGTAAAAAGAGAACTAGAACAAGAGTGGGAATTGTATAATTTGAAAACGGACCCTACCGAACGCGAAAATCTTTATACACAGTACCCTGAAATTGTTCAGCAATTGGATAGTTTGTATTTGCTTTGGGAAAATTCACATAGCACGAAGGAAATGCCTTGATTTTGCAGCCAAAATAGGCAAATTTTCTTTTATGTAGCGTCTGAAAAATAGATTTATATTCTTTTTCTTTTAGAAACATAATGAAAAAGTGCATTTTCTTTTTTGTTGACCGTGCTTCAGGTGCGAGGTGCGATCAACAGGCCAGGAAGTTACTGAATAAAGTCCGCTTATATAGTAAGAATGGCTGTCAACAATCTAAACAGACCTGTCTGCATGAGACGCGATCAACAAGTCTGCTCCTTTGCATAGCTTTATCCCGTTTGCAGTGTGAACTAGCTTCATTTGTATCCTCAAAAGCTAAGCATTCGATTAATTATGCACGAGTACTTAAGTACTTGGACACATCTATTCTTAATTTATAACAGGACTATTTTCCGCCTAATTTCACTTTGAAAAGCCTTAGAGAATGTAGGCTATCTGCGGTTTTCAGAGCCAAACTATACGAAAAATATCCTCTGTTCTAATTTCAATAATAATTTTGTCCAAGTACTTAATATCAATAGTCCGTGTTAAATTAAGCTGCTCTTTTACCAAGTTGTCTAATTTTTGCACGGACGGATTTAATTATTTTGAGTTTGGGGTTCATACCGAACCAAAGAATTAATTTATCGAG
>JBCCRX010000620.1:0-2476 GCA_039201015.1 Bacteroidota bacterium
ACGATTTTTTGTATTATACATAGGGTAGTTGGAGGGAGCAAAAAGGGTTCTTAGAAAAACCCTTTTTTCTCCCTCAACCCATTTTCGCCGCCGTCGAAGACGGCGGCAGATGGGTTGCGGGAGAAAAAAGGGTTTTTCTAAAAACCGTTTGTTCTCCCTCAAACTTCCCTATTTAAAATACAAATAAACTTAGTTTACAGTGTACTTATACTGCAAAAGATAAAGTAGTAGGCTATCATCTCTCTGGTATGCCGATAATGCAAAGCGAACTCGAATCACAAATTAGTATTGGAGAGCAACAAATTCAAGAAGAAAAGTATGTTTCTATAGATGAATTGAAAACCTGGCGGAATACAAAGTAGTCACTACTTTTCAGGCTTTAGATCAACTCGCAGAAATAGAAGATTATCTCAGGGAAAATCGTTCAAAAGAAACAGCGGAATATGTTGTAGATGGATTAATTGAAACCATAGAAGCCCTAGAAAATATGCCTATTCAGCATCCTCTTTTTCGATTAGTCGATAAAAAAGAATTCACTTACCGCTACGCTATGTATCAAAATGGGCATACAAAATCGTATTTCGGATAGAAGAAGAGCCTCCAACTGTATTTGTGATTACTATAGTGCATAGTAACTTTTCCTTCTGTAAAAGTCATATAAGACAGCAGCCTTCCGTGACATGATCGTGAATGGAGATTTAGAGCTTTCTTAAAATATTCCACTTTAAAAATCTAGACGCTTGTAACAGCAATTTCTTCCTTTAAAACCTTGGTTCGTTTGGAAGGATTCGACCTCCCTCCAAACAAAAGCGAACGAGATTTTAATATTTAGTGATGCTTGTCTAATGATAATCGACCAAATGAAATCATTTAGCTCCAAAAATCTTCTAAACCCAAAATAATCAAATCACTCAAAAGATATGGCAAAATTAAAATTAAGAAAAAAAGACTTAGAAAATATAGGTTATCCGAGCGGTCGCATCATCGGTTTAGTCATTAATACAGCATTGAGGCACTACAAGCGTCGTCCGAAAGAAATTGTATTAGAATTGCTAGCATCCGTCTTGCAACAACAAGAAAAATATAAGGACGATCCAATTTGGAAAGAGGTCGTTTTAGCCCTCCAAAAAGATGCCAAAGACCATCCAATTCTTCAACTGCTGCCAAAAGAAAAGTTCTTCCCAATCTATGGAGCACAAGAAATAGAAGAAGGTGCGAAGCAACAAATGCGCCTTGCAATGCGCCTCCCGATTACTGTAGCGGGGGCTTTAATGCCAGATGCCCACCAAGGTTATGGTTTGCCAATTGGGGGCGTTTTAGCAACCGAAAATGCCATCATTCCTTATGCGGTTGGCGTGGATATCGGTTGTCGTATGGCATTGACGCTCTACGATTTAAAGCCTGATTTTTTACAAAAAAGTCGAGTCAAACTCAAGGACATTTTACTAGAAAACACGCGTTTTGGATACGAAGGCTTTGAACAACCAATGGGAGACGAAGTACTAGAAAATCCTTTGTTCAAAGAGATTCATTTGCTCAAGCGTTTGCAGCAAAAGGCACGCCAACAGATTGGTTCTTCGGGTTCAGGCAATCATTTTGTTGAGTTTGGTATCGTAGATTTAAAGGACGAGCGCAACGAATTTGATTTGCCGCTGGGTCAATATCTCGGTGTCCTTTCTCATTCTGGTTCGCGTGGCTTAGGTGCTAATATTGCTCAACATTACACCAAGCGGGCTATGGAAAATTGTCGTTTACCGAGAGAAGCAAAGCATCTTGCTTGGTTGGATTTGGATACTGAAGCAGGCGAAGAATATTGGAATGCAATGAATCTGGCAGGTGATTATGCTTCGGCTTGTCACGATCATATTCATCGTCGTTTGGCGAAGGCTCTAGGAGAAAATCCGATAGCAAAAGTAGAGAATCATCACAATTTTGCTTGGAAAGAGCAATTGGCAGATGGACGTTCCGTTATCGTTCATCGGAAAGGCGCAACACCTGCTGGTAAAGGGGTACTAGGAATCATTCCTGGCTCGATGTCTGCTCCTGGCTATATTGTTCGCGGACGAGGACATCCAATTGCCATTAGTTCAGCCTCGCACGGCGCAGGAAGATTAATGTCGAGAACACAAGCCAAAAAAACATTCAATCATCGGATGATGAAAGATCATTTGAAAGCCAAAGAAGTGGATTTGATCGGTGGCGGTCTGGACGAGTCCCCCTTTGCCTATAAAGACATCAATACTGTCATGAATCTGCAAACTGATTTAGTGGACATTGTCGGTAGTTTCACACCCAAAATTGTTCGGATGGATGCAGAGAAAAAGCGGAGAAAATAGGCTCTAAATGATTTCATTTGGTCGAGTATCTTTAGAAAGATATCGCCAACTATTAAATTTCGTTTGTTTTCGTTTAGAAGGACGTCAGCCTGAGGCGGACAGGTCGAGTCCTTCCAAACGAATCAAGGTTTTAAAGGGAG
>JBCCRX010000621.1:0-2461 GCA_039201015.1 Bacteroidota bacterium
ATATTTCGTTACGATTAAAAATAGAGACGGCAAGAATGATGTCAGCAGTAATCTTAATCGAGAAAATATATTTAGGGTAAGTTTTCCGCTAACTCCACTATCTTATAAAAGTATGTTTGGCGAAAAGCCATCAAGACCTCAAAAAGGGGAAACTGTTGATATAGATATAGATTTTACAACTTTAGGAAAATTAATGCCACATCCTATATATGCTTGGATGAATTTTGTCTGTATCAATAAACCTGAACCAGAAGTTTGGGAAAAAAAAATTATTCCGCTTTTAGATGAGACTTATGAAATGGTGCAGCAAAAATTTGAAAAAAGCAAAGATACCTCTTGCAAAAAGCTTGGGTGTAACCGCCGTTTGATGTAGCATTCGTGAATTAAGCGCCTTAGTATGGCTAAAGACCTACATTTTTGATGAAATTGAGCTGTTTTCTGTAATATTCATCTCAATTTTATTAAAAAGTATGGTTAATAATTTTCCGAATCACAAATACTTAATTCATAATATATTTATAATCAGCATTTTAAGTTTTACATCAAATGACGGTTACACCCAACAGCTTTGGACGTAATTTGCTCACTTTTAAATAGTTACGACTCTTTTAATTTCTTCAATTTAAATAGGTCAAATCAAAAGATTATTTTTTGATGATGTGTTCGCCAAATTGATAACTAAGAGTGGAGAATTGAAAATGAATAAAACCAGACAAACGTAATAAGCAGACATTACAGCTTTCTATTTTTTGTAATTTTTGATTTCCAATTTGGCAATCATATTGTTTTAAGGATTCCTAAAAAAATGTTGTGGTCATGAAGTATCTAAATAAATTCATGTTTATTATTATTTGTGCATTATGCTTCTCCAAATCACCTTGTCAAGTATCTGTAAACCTTAATACAGGAGACTTTACGAGCGATCCTGCAATAGATGTAGCGCAGTCTATTTTAGATGGAAGTCTATGTGCAAATGTAACTTATGACGATTCAGATGGTAATTCCTCTTCTAGTTTAGGGATTTCTTTTTCTCCAATTATTCCTCAACTTCCAAGTTTGGAAGAAGCTCTAGTAAATCTAGCGACCAACGGTACTCCCGTATCTATACCTACGTCTTGGAAGGATTTACTTCCTGGCTTAGATCAGATTAAGATTTCTACAAGTGCTAATATTGGAAGAGTCAGTGGTGCTGTTGAGTCTTATTTGGTAGGATCAAGCCCATTGTTCGGTCCTCCAATAACACTAGAGAAAGAAATATCTGGTAACGTTAATTATACTGATATGCTTGAAGTAGTATCAAATACAAATACGACTATTGAGCTACCCTTAACGGTCTCTGCCTCTTTTGTTACAGGACAAACATTTGCTGACACTGATAATTCAGAAGGACGCGCTTCTGCAACAATTACGGGCAGCTTAGGCGGAACTTCTATCTCTGTGGGGAAGACGTTCTCTAGAACTGGAGCAAACTTAACTTTAGTAGAAACGGATGATGTATCTGAAACCGTTATTGTTAGTGTGGCAGTTTCAGCGGGTGTAAATAATATCCCTTTGCAAGTAACAGGAACATTAAGTGCTTATTCTAAATTGACTCCCTTATCTTTAGTTCCTGCTGCCATTAACACTGGTGCTAATGCAGGGAATTCTATTATCATAGGACACTTTACAGGGCCTAATGGAAGTCCGCTACCTCCAGATATTCAAATTGTAGGACTAAACACTAATATTCCTTACTCTGATTATTCGAGAGGGACACCAATAGATTGCCCATTCAATTTGAATGAAACAAGGGACTTCACCATTAACAATTTTGATGTCGTGAAGGCTGAAAATCAACTCGTATCTACCAGTACCGTAGAAGCGAACGTTGCTGTTGCTTTCACTTCAGGTGGCGAAGTAATTTTAAGCCCAAACTTTCACGCCAAAAAGGGAGCTAAATTTTCTGCTCAGATCAATGCTTGTAATCCAACGAGCGCAATAAATGTAAAAGAAGAAAAATTAAGTAGTTATGAACAGTCTTTGGGCGATGTAAAAATTTACCCTAACCCTTTGAGACAGGGTGATGAATTGAATATAAGACTTCCAATGGGTGTATCACAGAGACTGGAAGCATTTATAATAGACGCTAAGGGAATGGTGGTAGCTAATCGTATTATCAATGCTTCACTTGGTGACCAAGTTTTCGTATATGATACCAATCTATTAAAACACGGAGTTTACTACCTGCAACTGGTGGGTGATCTAAACTACAATACGATCAAATTAGTTATCGTTCCTTGATGGACTAGATACTACAAGCCTGATTTATCATATCTATATAGACCTTTTTCCAAGCTTGCCAAGCTCCAATATGGGAAAAAGAGCTATTGTGCCAAAGCGGTACGAAATCACCACCGAATCGTTGGAGGAGTTCTATGCACTGCTTGATCTTTTGGGCGGCTTCGGAAGGGGATAAATTCAT
>JBCCRX010000622.1:0-2447 GCA_039201015.1 Bacteroidota bacterium
CCTCTTTGGTTGCCTAACAAATACAAGGTGCTTGGAGAAGCCTTACAAACATCAATTTCCAATCGGCTGAAACCCCTAGGAAAGCCTGAATTTCTGGACAGCGAGCGAAACTGTAAGCTGTTAATATCCGCTCGATGCACTTCTCCGTCGGTAGCAACGTATAGCCAATTGCCGCCTCTTTCTATTTCATGTGCCGTGCCATCTACCAGTTTTTGCCAGCTTCTTCCATTATCTTTTGTATAAAATAGCCCCGTCAAAGTAGCAGCAAAAAGGCGATCGTTTTCATCCAAATACAAATCCTGAACGTAGGTAAAGTTGTTACCTCCAATTGCCACGGAAGTTGAATTCATCGTCCTCCAATTCTTTCCACCGTCGGTTGATTTGTAGATACCATTTCCACGAAAGATACCGTAGAGTTCACCCGTTCCCATATACATCAAATCGGGATTATTTTCGCTTTGCACTAAACAGCCCACATTGATGTTCTCCAAGTAATCATTGACAGGACGCCATTGAGGATCGGACGAAGTGATGTTATCGGTTTTCCAAAGACCACCTGTAACGCCACCGACAAATACGCTTTTTCCGCTTGGATCGTTTTTATCTACCAAGATTGTTCTGGTTCGGCCTGCGATATTTTTTGGACCTCTTTCGCGAAAACGGGCTCTGCTGAATTTGGTCTTCTGCAAGGCAAATTCTTCCTGTAGTTCACGCGTTTGTTCTATTGCAAGGGCTAAGCGATCATTTGGCACATAGCCCAATTTCAAGTCTTTGGTTCTTTTGTTGTGGTATTCAATGGCTTCTTTGATTCTCTGTTGTTTACTTGGCTTTTCTGTTTTCTTTGCTGTTTGATCTCCAAAAGGAAGAAATAGTATGCCTAGCCCAATTGTAGCAATCAATAGTACTGGGATGCTTAACCTAAGTATAGTGTTGTTCATAATCGAATGATGAGTTGTTTTATAAATGATACTGATTGGAAGGATAGCAAAGTTAGGGCTTTTTTCGTTTCTTAATTGTCAAAATATAATAGCAATTCTCACTGTGGAATCGGATTTTATCCAGTAATTTTCCATTATTGGATTAGGGTTTTCTCATAAAATGCAATGTGCTACTTTGTAGCGGTTAAACTGCAAAGTAGGATGTTTTTTGAAACACTGAAGGACATTTCAGAACATATAGAACTTAGTTTTTTGCAGAAAACGGTACGTACCTCTTTATTTTTGAGTTTTACTTGCTTTTAGGAGAAAACCTTTATTCCTTGATAGATTTTGCTTAAATCTCTTTAAAGTTGTCCAGTAACTTCCCGTTACTGGACAACAGGTAAATACAAGCTTCCGTAGTGAGAATTGCTGAAAATATAATGATAAAGCTGATTACTGTCGTTACAGTAGTAGTTCACTTGCCTCGAAAAGACGATAGTAAAGCATGATTGAAAAAATCATGCAATTAGAAAAACTTCGTAAATTTGAGTTTGATTCCAAATCAAAAATAAAGAAGCAGGAGATTTGTAGATATAAAAATTTCTGATTGTAACGTTTTGCGGTGAAAAAAATCTATAAAAATCAGCAAGTTGAGGGGTTTCCCGCGCCTTCGGCGCGAAAATCCTTTTGGAGGGAGAGATGATAGAAAGGATAACGAAACTTCCAAAAGAACAGATTCTTCAAATTATAGATGAAATAAAGAAAAGCGCGCGCGAGAAGTGAAAAAAATGCAAAACAAGCAAGGAGAACTATTTACTGTACTTGCGTTTGCCCTGAATGATATTTACAAAAAAACTCCACAAACACCTAATTAAAAATGCTAACTGGATTACTTTTCTACCTATTCATCAAACCCCTATCTTATCTGCCAGTGCCTATTTTGCATGTATTGTCGGATGTTTTCTTTTTTTTTCTTTATTACTTGGGAGGGTATCGAAAAAAATTGGTGATGAACAATGTGCGGCGGTCTTTTCCAGATAAAGAGGAACGAGAAATTAAGGCGATTACTAAACAGTTTTTCAAACATTTTTGTGATGTAATGTTAGAAACGATTCGTTTGTTTTCAATGCCAAAAGAAGAATTGAAGCGTAGGGTGAAGGTCGTGAATCCTGAAATATTTGAGCCCTACCGAAAAACAGGAAGAAGTGTGGCCTTGGTTTCGGGGCATTGTGGCAATTGGGAATGGGCAGTAGTTAGTTTGTGTTTATATCTTCCCCAAAAAGTAGTGACTATCTACAAGAGCTTATCCAATTCCTTTCTAGAAAAAGTCATCAAGCAGTCTAGGGGTAGATTTGGTATGGAATTAATCAGAAAAAACGACTTCAAAACGGCAATAAAGGAAATGGAGCAAAAACAATTAGCGGTCGTTTTCGCAAACGATCAAGCCCCCTCCAAGCGTCAAAAAGTACACTGGATGAACTTTTTGAATCAAGAAACGGCAGTAATGATGGGAACAGAAGTTTACGC
>JBCCRX010000623.1:0-2423 GCA_039201015.1 Bacteroidota bacterium
CCGCTACGCGAACGCCCTACACAGACAAGTTAACTCAGAAGCGGAATTAAAAAAGACAAGAATTATCAAAAAAGGGGGTGGTCGTAAGACAAAGTTAAGTAAGTCAGCGCGGAAATTTACAACTGTGTAACGAAAAGTTAAGCATGATAATTATTGTTGAATTTTACACGCTGAGTACTTACGTTATTCCTTTTACCTCTGGTTTGAATACCATCAATCACGGTATATGCGAGGTCTAATTCGTCTTCAAACATTTTTCCTGCTAATTCGTCTTTTTTGAGATGCTGCCACTCCAATTCGATTGGGTTCATTTCCGAGCAATATTTAGGCAGGAAGAATATGTATAAACCCATACTTTCCCACTTTGACCATAATTGTTGAACTTCTTTGCATCTATGTATCGAGCCGTTATCCTGTACTATGACTCTAATGCGCCCGATTTTTTGTGCTTCAATCGCTTCTTGTTCGATCATGTGGATGTAAGATTTGCGATTTACACCACCAATCACCAAACCATAAACAAAACTAACTACAGGTTGTAGGAGTCCTATAATGCTTAATCTACGACCACGACGATTGGTCTGCTCTAAGCGTTTTTGCTCTCCTCGCTGATAATAAGTGTAACTGGGTTCACTCCACATGCAGAAGCCAGATTCATCTAAATACTTTAAATCTATTTCCCCAGCAGCAGCAGACAATTCTAATATATCTAAGTCTGCCTGCTTGATTTCTTTAATTTTTGGGTCTTGCTTGTATTTGTGACTTTTTCTTGCTCGTTTCCAAATTAACCCCTTTTTTTTAGTATCTTTCGTAACCTATCAGCACTTAATTTTACCTGGCGATCGCTATATAACTTATGGACTAGTTGAAGACTATTGTATGTACGCGGTTCTTTTTTCAGGCATTCTTCCAAATAAACGATGTCATATAGCTGAATACTTTGTTTTTCCTCCTCTACCGGGTTTATCCCAAAGCCCTTCTAACCCAAATTTCTGCCATTTATGTAAAACTTGCCTTACCGTTTGTGGAATCCAGCCAAAGTGATTCGCTATTTTTTCAACATACCAGCCATGTGCATTTAACCTAATTACCTCTGCTCGGTCTTTTACCTTCTGAGGTACATCTTCCGTTCTCAGTTTTAACAAGGTTTTATCTTGCTCACGAGTTAGAAAGACCCTTAAACGAGCGCCCATATTTCAATAACCTCGGTAGATGCGTTCTCCGTATTTATTTATCTTTACATACTTTGGTTTTTTCACGCTGACCTACTTATCTCTTGAAAAACAAATATTATTGACTCTGATATACCTGCGACAATTAACAACATTTCAACTACTTGGTATTCAGTTTGGAGTAAGTGAAACAACAGCTAACGATACATTTAATTATTGGTTTCCACATCCCCGGAAAGTTGCTACCACCAAGTTTACTTGAGCAGGTAAAAAAAACGAATCTGACTACGAGATTGTTAAAGAACTTTTAACGGAGTTTGAATTAATAGTTGATAGCTGTGTTCGCGTCAGTGTAGCCCTAATTAGACTGTAAAAACATTACAAACTGTGCAATAGGAAAAAATGAGTAATTTTACGACATATAGATTAGCTGATTCTACAGTGGTTCACCCACTCATCAACCATTGGTCTGCATGGTCATATCTGATGTCACCAGTACCAGCTAGTCTTCATTTGCTGTATTATCAAATTAAGACAATAAAGTCTTTCTTAGAGAACCCAGATATTCATGTTGAAGCGTGTCAAAATCCTGATTTGATTGGCAGTGCCTTCGTCAATCTCCCAAGAGAAAAGGCTAATCAAGTTAAGGAAATACTGTTTATTACAGAGGAGAAGCAAAGTCAAAATATCGAATTTGCTCAGGCAATAACAAACTTCTATAATTGGTTGATAAATGAAGCAAAAGGACAAAGTCTAGAACCATGTTACAGGAACTTGCCTGAAACGTTACGTGGTTATGTAGAACTTGTCTATGATTACTATAATAGGGTAAGTGTTCGATTTTTAGAAGGATTACTTTATGAAAGCAAATACTACAATAAAAGTCTCCAGTCTTTAAGAATTTTGCTACTTAATAGTGACGATGAACGCCCATTTTTTATGAGTACGCCCTATCTTTTGCAGGATAATCAAATTGATTGGGCAGTGCCTTTTGAAGATTCACGAATAGATGAGTTTTTCAAACTAGATAGTGAGCCAAAACCTCTTGGCTATATTCGCGAAATTCTCAACTTGAGTCCTGCTGATGAACAACGCCTGTTACCATTTTTATCGGAAAAACTAATTTCACTCCCAGAAAAATGGAATAAGCAAGAAGTTCGTATTAGATATTTTGGACATGCATGTGTATTGGTTGAATGGAAGGGGAGTTCTATCATAACAGACCCATTTGTTGCGGTGACACCAAGTCAG
>JBCCRX010000624.1:0-2422 GCA_039201015.1 Bacteroidota bacterium
AAAATTAGAGATTTTTGATGCTTTTCACCCTTAAAATCCCTTAAGCAGAAAGTTTTTCTCATCAGAAAAGAAACTTTCTGCGAATTTTGGAAACGGAATCCATACTTAAATGTCGATCTAATTTTTTGAACGTTACTAAGTACACTGTCAAATAAGTTTGTTTTAATTTTGAGAAGCGAGAAATTCCTTAGGATTTCGAGCTTCAAAAAACCCCTCTACCGCCGTCGAAGACGGCGGCAAACAAGGGATGAGGGAGAAAAAAGGGTTTTCCTAAAACCCTTTTTTTTCCCTCAAACTCCCCTGTTAAAATGCAAAGAAATTTTTGTTACAGTGTACTAAGAAATAGTATATGAATAAAGTTACAAAATTTGAGTAAGCTTGATTATAACAGAATGCGGATTAGTAAATGCTGCAATAGAGTCTCATTAAGTGTTGAAATTCCATATACTTCGCTGCTGACGCAGCGAAGGGAACTTCAGGAGGGAGAGAGGAATCAGCGGTGAAACCGCCGATTCCTCTCTCCCTCCAAAAGAATTTTCGCGCCGGAGGCGCGGAAAACTAATGAGTTTGCTGATTTTTGGAGACTTTTTCTTTCACCGCAAAACGTTACAATCAGGAGTAAGCTATTTTTTTCTTAGTTTCAAGCCTAGCGTAGGAGGCGGACGTGGTGGGGCAGGCAAGTGCAACTTAGAGCTTATTTGAATTTTGATCTTTAGATTATCAAGCGCGTTTGGCCCTCTCCCAAAGTACCGACTGGCTGCCCGAAATGTATCTCAAGAAGCCTCGGAAGACGGCATAATTCATAACACAAAAGTAGTAAGGCACGAAAAATGCTTTGAGCTTGATCTTCTGCTTTTCTAATAGATAACCCCCTATGGCGAGTAGATAAAATAGGATTTGCCCGACTAAAGCAATCCGATAGAAAAATCCTGCCTCTATAGATAAACAAACACTAGATATAAAAAGAAAGAGCAGCGCAAGCGGCGCAAGTGTCCAACGCAGCACTCTGTGAGAAATATACTGAAAACTTAGCCATCCGTATTTAAAAATATTTAGCAAATCTGCTAGCCAGACGATGGACTGAAAACCACCAGCAGCAATGCGTATTTTTCGTTTTAGTTCTTCGGCGACGGAGGCAGAAGCTGTTTCTATAGCATAAGCCTCTGGTTCATAAGCTACCTTGTAGCCTTTTGCAGCAATACGCATAGTCATATAAAAA
The DNA here is from genome assembly GCA_039201015.1 of Bacteroidota bacterium. Classification (GTDB taxonomy): domain Bacteria; phylum Bacteroidota; class Bacteroidia; order Chitinophagales; family Saprospiraceae; genus JAAUTG01. The sequence continues at coordinate 1,220 of JBCCRX010000624.1, forward strand.
TCTTCAACAATAGAGTCCTGTGGTGGTTCTTCGTAGAGTTCTGTACGAATGGAGAACAACTCACCCGCTGCTCCCACAACAGAATTCAAATCAGCATCCCACTTTTTCAGAGCAGATTCGTACTTCCAATAAAGTCCTTCACCCGCACTACTCGCACCTTCTCTCTGCTGAAGTTGGATGCGTTTTTCACCAGCGACACCACCTACCATAGGATTTTCATAGTGCTTTACGATATTCAAGATAGCATCTTTATTCACATCTGTGTTGGCATCCGAATAGATCACAACAGGCGTATCTACAAAAGGCATTACTCGATTAACAGCAGCAATTTTTCCTTTTCTCTCTGCCCTGTGAAAAAGCTTCAAAGAAGTAGTGGGAGGAGTTGGATAGTTTTTAATCAAATCAGGTGTATTGTCATTGGAGCCATCCGTCACAAAAAAGTATTGAATCTTATCTTCTGGATAATTGAACTTTAAAGAATTAGCGATTTTTTCTTCGATGTAGCCATTTTCATTATAAGCAGCTACTAGAAATGTGACTTTGGGTAGATTATTCTCGTCACTAAATCGTATTTTTTTAGAGTTACTATTTTTGTTTTCATTCTTCTTAATCTTTGTCAGGATGAACAAAAATATTCCATATCCTATATATGTATAAAATATTACTAAAAGACATGCCCAAAATAATATAAACCACATTGTGAGTAGAGAATTTGACTGTTTTAAATTAACAGTTGGAAGATATTATACCTATGGCAATCGCAAGAAATTTTTTCCTGTTTATAATATTGATATGTTTATTTTTTTAGCTGGTAATCATTGACCAAAAAAAGTAAAATCAAGGGAATCTGTGCAATAAACAGATCAACAATTCAACGAATCAACAAAGTCTAGCTTTCTTGCGATTGCCTTAATATTATACCTTACACAGAGTAAGCAATTGATTTTGATTACTATTTACTTACGTTTCGCTGATTTGAAAATCAAAAAATCAAAATTTAATACTGTTCATACAATAAAAAATACCTTTTTGAAAAATTTTATTCCATACAATTTCTCAAAAAAGGACTCTTGGACAGAGATAAAAACTCAAACTTTTCAAATTTGATTTTTTCTCTCTGTCCAGAGGGGTAATTGAAATTTTTCGCAGAAAAATTTCAATTGTATGTAGCACTTCTGTTGCAAATTCATTTTTTCAAAATAG
>JBCCRX010000625.1:0-2375 GCA_039201015.1 Bacteroidota bacterium
CTGATTTTTCATCGAAGCCATTTTCTTTTCTTCGCCCAAACTGAAAAACTGAACTTTATTTTTTACCGATTTCGGCTCGTAATTTCCTTTTTTATTTTCGCTAAATCAAAGCTCGTTTGCCTGCTTTTTTGCTCGTTTTTTCAATCGAAGCCTTTTTCTTTTTTCACTCGATTTGGAATTCGATTGTTTTTATTTTTTTCTTGCTGCTGCCGAACTCGTTGATATGAGCCATATGGCGTGTAGCACGCTCCTGTTTGCAGTAACATATACTCATAAAAACGATTTGTAAAATACTGAACGACAGCTTATTAAAAATATTGATTTTAATATCACGCAATATACATTATAGAAAATCAATATGTTTTACTATTCAATTGAGGTTAAGATAAATTCATACTACCTAAAATCCAAATTATCTAGTGGACTTTTCAATTTTCTTAATGCTTCGGATGCAATATGAAGATACCTTTCTGTGGTTTTCAGAGATTCGTGACCCAGTGCTTCCTGCACAAATTTCAAGTTATAGCCCGCTTCCACACAATGCGTTGCGTAGCTATGGCGTAGGGTATGTACTGTAGCGTAGGCATTGATCTTTGATTGTTCAAGGGCTTTATGAAATATATTTTGTACACTTCGCTTGCTATATTGACCACCGTGTTGTCCCTCAAAAAACCAACGTGAAGGCTTATATTGTTTAATGTATTTGTCAATGTAAGGAATAACTGAATTAGCTAATACAACATACCGATCTTTCTTCCCTTTTGCTCCTTTAATGTGGATAACTCGCCTATTCACATTTATATCTTTTGTCCTGATACTGGTGACCTCGCCCAATCGAAGACCAGAGGAATAGATGAGCAGTAAAATCAATTTATGCTTCAGATTTTTGGGACTTTCTACTAACTTGACTACCTCTTCCGTTGAAAGCACATTGGGCAATTGCTTTGGACGTTTCGGACGTGGAATTTCGATCCACGCTTTCGGTCTTTTTAGCACCCGTTCCCAATAGGCTTTTACAGCATTGATGATTTGGTTTTGGGTAGATTCGGCTATTTTTTTAAAGCGAATTTGATGCAGCAGGTACTGCTGTACGTTTTTGTTGGTGATGTCGTGCGGATGAAAGTCTTTGTAGAACACGAACAAGCTGGTAAGATGATTGCTGTATGCTTTTAAGGTAGCAGGACTGAGCCGCTCTAGTGTCAACTGCTCCTTTAGTCGTGTCACCTCGTCTTTTTGAATGGTATTGAGTAATTCAAAACCTGTTTTTTTGATTGTTCGTTTGATATTTTTTGGAAGAACAGGTTCAAAAGTTTCGGGAATATCTGCTTTAATTTCAAAGTTGAAGTGGCAATGGTTCAGTCCGATGTGTTTTTTCAACAAGCGGAAGCTTGACTTTACGTAGGGTAATTCCCAGCATTTTTGTTTTTTCAGCCACCTTCTTCCCACTATATTTTTGATAACGGACACCCAGCCTCTCTTGTCGTAAGGCACAAAAGCAGCTATCCACTCATCACTGCTTTGATTGAAAATGATTTGCTCCCCTACTACTGCTCCGACTTGTTCCCCTGCTTGTGTAAAGTTGATAAACTTTGGGCGCAAAAAGTGAGTAGGTGGAACTGCTAGTGGAACAGAAGCTTGAAAAACTGTTTCTGATGCCTCCAAAATGCTACTCTTACTTGGCTCATTTTCTTGCCACTGAATGGTTTTATCAACGATCAATGCTTCACCAAAATCGCTTTGCAGTTGACGAAGTGTTGACATCTGCTTGGGCACACTCCAATACTTCCCCTCCTGATTCCAAGCGCGATTAGGCAGGCTTTTAATTTTTGCAATCCAATCTTTGCGCTGCCACGGAATCAGTACTTTCACCCGAAAATTGTGTTCGGGCAGTACGCGGATTTGTTCAATAATTAATGGCTGTTCAGTTTTTGATGTTGCTCCTTTTTGTTCTGGAAGCACCAACTCTTCTCCAAATATTGCTTTCAGTTGCTCAAAAGCCGCTTTGGCATAAGGCAGATGCCAACACCTTTTCGTTTGAGACCATTTGCGCCCTTTGATTTGTTTGACTTTTGTAATGATTTTTTCATCTCGTTTGAAGTCAAGACGAATACGCTTTTCGCCTCTATGTTCTATTGCTTGAAGTTGGATTTTCATGTGGTGATGTTTTGATTTCTACAAAGATATACAAATTACAATTCGTACAGGGTACGATTCTAATCTTTGCCAAAGTCTATCTTAGGAACGACGCACAAATAACCTCAGATTCTTGACTTCATCTTTACGCCTTAGGCGAACAGGTTTTGCGCTACTTTTCGTTAGAAAAAGTCTTATGTCCGCCTAAGGCGGATTGCGATTTTTCTGCCTCCATTAGCACA
>JBCCRX010000626.1:0-2340 GCA_039201015.1 Bacteroidota bacterium
CCATTCTTTTCTGCTTCTTCCAGCCAATTGTAGTAGTGAAACTGATTAATGAGTTGCCCTTCTTGCTGAGGAGAAATCGACCATTCGGTGAGATAGCTGGAAGCGATTGGAGGATCAGGCTTGACTTGAAAAGCTTGGCTTTCTTCAATTTTGATATTGGTGAAGTAGCCATCTGCGAATGAAGTTTTCAAAAAGAGTTGACCTGTACTTGGATTTTTGCCTAGTAGCTTAATCGCTAAATTGGGTGTTTTCTCATCGCCTACATATACGCGAAGATTGTCCTCAAATACCTCCACTTTCAGATGTACCCATTCGTCAGGTGTGACATCGGCAATAACTTCGTATTTTGGATAATTGTACAACTGCCAGCCCAATGCACCATTGAAAACGGGCGCGTATTGTAAGGCTTCATTTTTGCCGCCTGCAAAAACACGGAGATAAAGAAATTCATAGTTAAAAAGATCATCTGCTCGAAAGCCTAGTCCTGGCATGGATTTGCCTAGTACATCCATTTCGAGCGTAAAATTTTTCCATTTTTGATCTTGCAAACGCACAATTTGATGTGCTTCTAGTTTCAAGGCTTCCTTACCTTTGTAAGTCTTGACTTGTAGCGGCAACTCATCGCCCGTAGCGTTGTCTATTCTTTCCCAATGGGTGTTGTCTAGTGGAATAGATTGCGCTTGAACAAAATGGAAAAATAGAATTAAAATGAATGGACAGCATAAAATTCGAGTGATAATTGACATGTTGTAGATTGTTGTGATAAAAAATTGAACTGCTGCAAAAATGGGTACAGAGGTAGAAAATATGCGAATCAGATGTCGTTCAAAAAGCAGTCAAATGCTGTTCAAAACTCTTTTCAATGGAAAAACAACTCATAGAAACTTGCAAAACACAAATTCAGCAGCGTTACTTCGCCCAAAAGATCAATCTTACGCAGCGCGATTTCTTTTATCTGATTGAATTGATAGAAGAGCGATCTGGTATTTTGGTAAGTTTATCGACCTTGAAGCGAATTTGGAAAGGCAAATATGTGCGTTTGCCACAGGTGCAGACGCTGAATGCCTTGGTTTCAATACTAGATTATGACAACTGGAATGAATATAAATTGGCGCAGCAAAAAAGCACTCTAGAGCTGTCGCAAAATTCAGAGAAAAGCCGAATAAAATTGCCGCTCATTTTTACAATTCTAGCTTTAACACTGATCGCTTTTGTAAGTATCTATTTTCTTTTTACTCGAACAGAATCAATATCTGATACTACATTTTATATTCCTGAATCGCTCTCCTTTTCTGCTGATAAGACCGTCACAAGTGGTGTACCTAATACTGTTATTTTCTCTTACGATTTATCAGAGGCAAAAGCCGATAGTTTTTCCATTCAGCGATCTTGGAATCCCGCTCATCGCACATTGATCGACCCAACCAACACTCATTTTACGGAAATCTATTACTATCCTGGTTTCCACAAAGCGAAATTAATGGCGAACGATTCTATTATCCGAGAAGAGGAAATTTTGATTCAATCGGAAGAATGGTTGGCTACTTTCAGTACGATGGACAATCCAATTCCTGCTTATTTGCCATTGGACAAAAAAGGAACATTATCTATTAAGCCAGAAAGCTATGAAAAGGCAGGTTTAGATTTACGTCAAGATTATTATCTCTCCTACTATTTTATTCAGCCTTTCAATGGCATTTTTCACGATCATTACGAGCTAGAGACGCGACTAAAAATTGAAAATTTTGCGCAAAAAGTATGTCCATTTGTACAAATGCGCATTATTGATGAAACAGATGTTTCCTTCGTTACTTTGGTAGAAAAGGGCTGTGAGGGCAATGCAAATATAAAGATAGATGACACCTTCCTATCAGGACGTGACCATGACCTATCTTCTTTTGGGCTAGATTTGTCCAAATGGCAGCAGCTTAGAGTGGTGGTGAAGGAGGAAGCAGCAGACATCTTTATCAATGCGGGAAAAGTATTAAGCTCAGCTGCTCAAACTGAGCGAGGACGCATCGTAGGGTTTATTGTTATCTGCAATGCGCCATGCGCAATGGACTATATTCGATTAAAAGATTCGAGTACGGGGATGATGTTTTCGGATGAATTTGACCAATAGAAAAAGGCTTGTCAACTTAGGCGTGATTACCAAAATCATTAGAAATGTAGTTGTATTTTTTTGCCCCGAATAAGGTATAAGGAACGACGCACAAATAACCTGAGATTCTTGACTTCATCTTTACGCCTTAGGCGAACAGGTTTTGCGCTACTTTTCGTTAGAAAAAGTCTTATGTCCGCCTAAGGCGGATTGCGATTTTTCTGCCTCCATTAGCACAA
>JBCCRX010000627.1:0-2337 GCA_039201015.1 Bacteroidota bacterium
AGTAAAGTTCTCCGCTTTTTTAAGATTTTCTTAAGGTTTGTAAAACAAAGGAGTAAATTTTTATCTTTGATTAAACATGACCTAAAATAGCTTGTATCTTACCACATAAGCTAGCTTGACGCGATTCTATTAAAAAGAGGGTTTTTATATACTCATTATTACCTGCCTTTTAGGTTTAGAAGGTGCTTTGATTTAGTCAAATTGTAGTGAGTATTACCAAATATCAATCTGCCAATAGATACCAACACTTGTTAATAACTTTCCGTATTCAGTAAAAAATAAAATTACATCTTTGTTTCTGTTTTTGCACTTCTAGGCACTCCGTTTTGAATATACGGATTGAATAAAGGGGAATCACGTGAAAATCGTGAGCTGTTGCGCAACTGTAAGTTCACCTTGTGTGAATAAGCCAGATTACCTTCCTCGAATGTGCGGATTTTGCTTTCGCATCAAAAGCAACTGTCCGAATACCTACCAACTTTGGAGTTTGGCTTCAATCAGAGGGGATCGCGTTTTCGTACATCTTGCTTTTATATTTCTTACTATCAAAAAAAGTAATATGAGTATTTTCGATAAACGTATCAACTACAAACCTTTTGAGTATCCTGAAGTTTTACAGTTTACAGATGCTATCAATAAATCCTTTTGGGTGCATTCAGAAGTAGATTTTACTGCTGATATGCAAGACTTTCATGCTCACCTCAACGATAACGAAAAGGAAGTTGTCAAAAAGAGTCTTTTAGCCATTGCTCAAATTGAGGTAGCTGTTAAATCATTCTGGGGGGATTTATACCATCATTTTCCTAAACCAGAATTTAATGGTCTGGGAAGCACCTTTGCAGAGTGTGAATTTCGTCATTCAGAAGCTTATTCTCGCTTACTGGATGTACTAGGATACAATAACGAGTTTGCTGATCTACTTGAAACTCCCGTTATCCGTAAGCGCATTGATTACCTTTCAGAAGCATTGGAACACACCAAATCGACAGATAAAAAGAAGTACGTTTTTTCCCTTATTCTTTTTTCCATCTTAATTGAAAACGTCTCTTTATTCAGTCAGTTTGCCATTATCCTCTCCTTTACTCGCTTCAAAGGTGTGATGAAAAATATCAGCAATATCATTGCCTGGACGTCCATTGATGAACAAGTACACGCGAACGCAGGCATCTTTATCGTGAATAAAATAAAAGAAGAGTTTCCTGACTTTTTTGATGAAAAAACGATAGAAGAGCTGCGCATCATTGTGGCAGATTCAATCAATGTAGAGGCAGAAATCTTGGATTGGATTTTTGCAGGAGGAGAAATAGAAAATGTATCCAAAGACAATCTGCTCAACTTTATGAAATTTAGAGCTGATGATAGTTTAAGTAAGATTGGTTTAGAAAAGATATTCTTTGTCTCAGAATATAATTACCAACCAATGGTGTGGTTTGAGGAAGAAGTTTTTGCTAATAGCCTTGATGATTTTTTTGCAAAACGTCCTGTGGAATATACAAAACATGACAAGAGTATCACCGCTGACGATTTGTTTTAGCCTTTAGAGCTTAAACGCAGAGAAAACTTATTTATGAAAAATTTGCATTGGTAACGGATAGCGATTTATGAAAACCGATTGCCATTTCATAATTATCAAAAAATGGAAGTATTAGAAAAAACAGAAACGATGTGGTGGCTAAATGAAGAGAGTCAAAACATGCTTAACCGAGGATATTTACTGAAAGGTGAAACTGTAAAGACAGCCATTGAAAGAGTAGCTATGGCTGCTGCCAAAAGGTTGTTTAAACCTGAAATGGCAGAGTCTTTCATCGAACTCATTGAAAGAGGTTGGATGAGTTTGAGTTCGCCTATTTGGGCAAATATGGGAACCGAAAGAGGACTACCCATCTCTTGTTTCAATGTACATGTCCCAGACAATATAGAGGGCATCACCCACAAATTAGGAGAGGTGATTATGCAAACCAAAATTGGTGGGGGAACTTCTGGGTATTTTGGGGAATTGCGAGAGCGAGGAAGCCCTGTGACAGACAACGGTAAAAGTAGTGGAGCAGTCAGTTTCATGAAATTGTTTGATACCGTAATGGACACCATATCTCAAGGTGGTGTACGTCGGGGGGCATTTGCAGCTTATCTGGATATTGACCACGACGATGTTAAAGAATTTTTGGAAATAAAAAACATTGGTAATCCAATTCAAAATCTATTTTTTGGAATCTGTATCCCTGATTACTGGATGCAAGAAATGATAGATGGTGATAGAGAGAAAAGAGAAATTTGGGCAAAAGTATTGGAAAGTCGTCAGCAGAAAGGTTTACCTTATTTGTTTTTTACTGACAATAT
>JBCCRX010000628.1:0-2324 GCA_039201015.1 Bacteroidota bacterium
AAAATCAAAATTGAAAATTTTGATTTTTTCTCTCTGTCCAGAGGGGTAATTGAAATTTTTCGCAGAAAAATTTCAATTGTATGTAGCACTTCTGTTGCAAATTCATTTTTTCAAAATAGATTTCAGCGAAACGTGAGTATCTAAGAAACAAGCTCTGGAACAAAGAGTTTCAGAATAAAGTTGGTCGAATAGCCTTCTGAATCTTGTAAATACTAAATTTGACGATTGATATGCAGCAAAAAGAAATACAAACTCTGCTTCTTCCGATACTAAACAAAGAGGGTAAAAACTATCAAAAGAATAAGAATGTGTATGCACGCAAAGCAGTAATCGGAGAGAAAATAGATACCTACACGAACGACGGTATGGAAAGTACCAACACTGTACAAGAACCGTCTTACGTTATTCGCAATCAGACAGATGCACAAGAAGAATATGTTGTTGCCGTAGCAAAATTTGAGGCTCGCTACATAAGGCTAAGAACAATAAGTAAGGAATGGGCAGAATATCGCTCTACAGGAGAGATTCGAGCACTTGAACTCACCACTACTTTGATGAAGCAACTCCATCTTAGCACCCCATTTTATTTCACAGCCGATTGGGGAGAAGAGATGATTGCTCGGGAAGGTGATTTTTTGGTGTGCCCTAAGAATCAACAAGAAATTTATCGAATCGCTAGAAAGGAATTTTTTGAAACCTATAAAATTCTGAAAGAGGAAGTCTAAACAAATTGCAGTAATGTCCATTACACTAAGTATCATTATTCCAGCTTACAACGAAGCGGCAACCATTAAAGAGATTCTGACACGTGTGGAAACCGCTGAACTCGCGGATGGTGTGGAGAAAGAAATTGTGGTAGTAGATGATTGCTCGAAGGATAGAACGAAAGCAATAGTAGAAGCGTACAAAAGGACCAGTACTTTGTCTATTACTTGTCTGGTGCAGCCTATAAATAAAGGCAAAGGAGCAGCTATTCGGAGGGGCATCCAACAAGCAAAAGGAGCGTATATCATCATACAAGATGCTGATTTGGAGTACGATCCAGCAGAATACAATCTATTGCTTGAACCCATTTTAGCAGGAAAAGCAGATGTGGTATATGGCTCGCGATTTATGGGGAGCAGACCGCATCGGGTTTTGTTTTTTTGGCATTCTGTGGGCAATCGCTTTTTGACGCTTTTGTCCAATATGTTTACCGATTTAAACTTAACAGATATGGAGACCTGCTATAAATTATTCAAATCTTCTATCCTTAAAACCATTGATTTAAAAGAAAATCGCTTCGGCTTTGAGCCAGAAATCACCGCAAAAATTGCTAAAATAAAGGGTATTCGCATCTTCGAAGTCGGTATTTCTTACGCTGGAAGAACATATCAGGAAGGCAAAAAAATCAATTGGAAAGACGGCTTTCGTGCGATCTATTGCATTTTGAAGTACAACCTTTTTGGGTGAAATAATAAAAGCCCCATCCTATTCGATTATTGAAAAACGAGTATAAAAATGGCCTTTAAAATATATACAAAAACGGGTGACCAAGGAGAAACAGGTTTGTTCGGAGGGAAACGCTTACCCAAAAATCATATCCGAATAGAAGCCTACGGAACGGTGGATGAATTAAACTCTTACATCGGTATGCTGCGGGATTTGATGGCAACGGAACAAGCACAACGACAGCTAAAAGAAATACAAGATCGCTTGTTCACAATTGGTTCTAATCTCGCCAGCGATCCAGACAAAAACATGCAAGTGCCCGATGTGCAAGCAGAAGATGTGCTGTTTTTAGAAAACGCAATGGACGAAATGGATAAAGTACTTGCGCCCTTGCGACATTTTGTTTTGCCAGGTGGTCACCCAACGATTTCTTTTTGTCACATTGCGCGTTGTGTTTGTCGAAGAGCAGAAAGAATGGTTATTGCCTTGCAACGAGAGTCGAAAGTAGAGAATGTGTTGATTCAATACCTCAATCGGCTCTCGGATTACCTCTTTATTTTGGCGCGCTTCCAAGCAAAAGAGCTCCAAGTAGAGGAAGTGAAGTGGAACGCTAGGAAGTGATTTGAGAATGTAAAATGGTTGTCTGAATTTTTTTGAGGAATTATCAAAATCGACCTAATTTCTTTTAGTGAAAAAAGTGCCAAAAAGGCGTTAAAAACAAAATACTGTATGAGCCAAAATAAGGTGCTAATCAGAGCTGAAGCTTGGCGCAGCCCGTGAATAAAAGCTTGAAAAACAATACTTAGGGCGAGTTTATTTTGTTTAGTCTTTTTGGTGCTTTTGCAACGCTAAAAAAGAAATTCAGTCTTGGCTTTTTTGGTTCTTTTTGTGCT
>JBCCRX010000629.1:0-2281 GCA_039201015.1 Bacteroidota bacterium
AGTATGGATTCCGTTTCCAAAATTCGCAGAAAGTTTCTTTTCTGATGAGAAAAACTTTCTGCTTAAGGGATTTTAAGGGTGAAAAGCATCAAAAATCTCTAATTTTTGATGCTTTTCACCCTTAAGAACCCCTTGGAGCAACCAAAAAATCCACCTTAAAAGATTTTTTGGTTGCGACTCTATGTATGTCGATTTTATTTTTTAATTGATACATAACTATGAAGATTTCCGAAGGTTTTAGGCCTTCGGAAATTTTGTTATTCACGGCTTCGCTTACGACTTCCTAAGTCAAATAATGACTGGAGTGCTTATTTCACTCTTTCCAGAAAGGAATATTTGCCCAATTTTTAATGCGCACCGTATCTCTATATTCGCTCCAGTCTTTGTACTCCACTTTGAGTAAATGATGTCCTGAAGTCAGTGATTTGATATTCACCACAGTTTGGATACCCAATTCGCCACGATTTGGATGCTCCATGTAGTAAAATCGTAAATCTTGGTAAAGACTATCATCTATCTTGATGCTGTAAATACTGCTTAAACAAGCCAACAGACTGTCGGCACTCGCTTCTTCTACACTGGGTTCATTCAGCCCAAAGCCATTTTCGTCTATTCTGATGCCACTGGATAATCCCATTTTTCTACTTGGCTGATAGTTGGTGCAGAGGTACTGAATGGTTTTGTTTTGTGCTGCACTGTATCGAATAAACAAAGGAAGCTGGTTGGAAGAGATCGTTAGGGAAGGAATGGCAGCACTTGTAATCGTTTCTTCTGCTATCCGAAGATCGTTGTAGTAATAACTCCATACTTTGTTATCTGGCTTTTCATCTGGGAAGTAAATTTCGTGATCTAGGCGCAAAAAAGGCATAAAGATCATAGATAATATAAAGCTGCTTAGTAAAACGCGTGAAGCCCAAATTCCGAAATAGCTCAACAGATGATAGTAGATAGAACGATACAGAAAGGAAAAAGTGATGACGACCATCAATTGATAAATCCAGATATAAGGACGACTCTTTAGCCACTTAATCTTTTTCAATGATCCACCACTTAGGGTATCAATTAAATACAATAAACTAAAAATCAATATTGCAAATATCACGACCGTGAAGGTGTAATAAATTGCCTCGCATAAGAGAGTCTCTGTTTCAAATAGATCGTATATGTAGTCTCTGAGTAAGATCAAAGAAGTGAGGACAACAAACCAAGCCACTAATGACAGCAGCATGAAAATGATCAGAAAGGCAAAGGAAAAAATGGCACTGCTCACCTGATCCAGTCGAATCAAAGAACGATCCAAAGAGGGTAACTTTTGTTCTAGTTTTTGTTGAAAAGCAGGCGCGTAGCGCAGTCTTTTGAAATCTACTTTAGGCTGCACGGATCGCAGTCCGATTGTACCAATCCAAAATCCGCGCACTAAGATGTGTACTACCAAGCAGATGGCTAATGCTACACAGCTTAAAATACCCATTCCTATCGAAGTATAAATGAGTGACGCTATTTCTTCCGAAAAAGCATAGTGAAGATTGAAGTACTCGATCAGCTTTGTCAATTGTTCTTTTGCTTGTATCAGCAATAGAATAGAAAAACCAGAGATGAGCAATTCCAAGTTCCAGCTTTCTTGCTGTAGCTTTTCGAGCCAATTGGTAACATTGTTTGTATTCATGCAAATCAAGGAAAGTGAGTACGCTTACTGACGATGTAGTAAATTGAATTACAGATATTTTGTTCTCAAGGACGCTAAAAAGTGAGCGAACAAATTTCAGATCGTAAATTTTCGACGCTGTAGTTTTGTTCAATACAAAAGAGCGCCAGCTAGAAGCAGACAAGTTCTTAAAATGTCGCTTTTGATGACGAGCATCAGCCTTATCATCTATTCAGGCGCGAGGATGATGACCGTTATCATGCTTGCAATATTTTGAGAATTTGTCCGCCTCAGACGGCTTGCGGTTTTTGAAACACAAACTGAACACAAAATCTACTGGTTCAAGAAAGCAAACTTATCTATTTTGCATTCCCAACGCGGCAAAGCCGTTACCATAGAGTGAGAGAAAGTCAAACACGCAAACTCCCAAACTCTCAAACGCCCAAACGCTCACACTTTTTCTTTCAAATATTTATTGACTAATTTTGTTCAAATACTTAAGTAGGTGGGTTTGAATAAGCGTCAAATTTTGAGCGAGTTATTTTTTCTTGTAAAAGTGCTTCAAAATCGTTGCATCCGCCTCAGGCGGACGGAACTATTTTTAAGTATTTTTAGAAGGAAAAAGAGCCGTTCAAA
>JBCCRX010000630.1:0-2266 GCA_039201015.1 Bacteroidota bacterium
GTTTATCCATGCGCTTCGCTTGTGCTTCTAGCTGCTCAATTTTTGCTTGCTGTTCTGCAATGATATTAGCTTGTACTTTATTCTCCGCACTCAACTCCTGCACCGCTTTTACTAAAGGCACGACAAATTCCGCATAGCGCAAACCATAAATACCTCCTTCATACTGCGGCACATCCACGCCACTAAAATCGTAATCCAATTGCTTCGCAGCAGCTTCTACTTCTTGTGCAATGAAACCAGAGTAACGGATTTGTTCTTTTTCAGCAAGTGCATCTGCTAAAGTTTCCGTCTCAAAGCCTTTTTGAGTATGTAATTTTTTCGCATCATAATGGTAAGTCACAGGACGTAATTGATTGATGAAGTCTAAACCAATTACATTTTCTTTCACGTTTTTCTTGAAGCGGCCGTCGGAAGTGGCCGTCCAATTCACGACGCCACCAATGGAAGCGATAGAGCTATTGCCGAGGAAAATTTCGTTGTTGGCAGCGACGTTTGCTTGGTAGCCGATAGCAGTAGAATTTGTGCCTGAAACGACTGTATTTGAACCAATGGCAGTTGCCTGTAAACCATCCACATTCACTTGATGACCGATGCCTACTGCATTGTCTGCCACTGCTGCAAAATCTGCATCATAACCCACTGCAACACTATTTTGTCCTAGCATATTCGTTTCAGAACCAATGGAAATGCTGTTGTTGGCTTGGTTGCCGATTGTGCCATTATGACCAATCAAAACGGCATCATTGGCTTCATCTATAAGTGTACTATTGCCGATGAATACATTGCGCATATTTTCAGTCGTGCTATTTCCTAAATCCATAAAGTCAGCAGCATGTCCAATACCGACATTGTCACTGCCATCTTGATTCAGTCCTCCTGCGGCAAAGCCAAGATAAGTATTTCTGAAACCTCTAACTTGGTTCACGCCTCCTGTTCGATTATTGTCCCAACCAGCATAAGCTCCTACGAAAGTACATTCTCCTGCATTTTCTGTATTCGTTCCTGCGGCATAACCGACAAAGGTATTGGCATTCACTGCTCTACTATCCAAACCTGCACCTGCACCAATGTAGGTATTCAAAGAGCCTGTTTGATTATCTTCTCCTGCTGCGCCCGTGCTTACCGTAAAATTTGGATAAAGACTATTTGAAAAATCGGTTTCTGTATCTGCCCCTAGAAAAGTATTGCCTCCACCAGTAGTTGTGTTACGCCCAGTTTGTGAGCCTACAAAAGTATTGTCTTTGCCTGTTGTGTTGTTAAAGCCTGTGAGTGCGCCGAGGAAAGTATTTTGTTCTCCCAAGGTATTATTCGTTCCTGCCTCTTCTCCCACAAAAGTGTTCTCATTACCTGATGTATTGTTTTCCCCAGCTTCTGTGCCAATGAAGACATTGTTGGAAGCCGTATTTAATCTACCTGCTTCTGCACCTATGAATACATTGTCTGTACCTCCCATATTGGTAAATCCTGCATTTTCGCCGATGAATATATTTTGATTCGTAGTATTGTTTCGTCCTGCTCGGTAGCCTATAAAAATATTGCCATTGTCATCGGTCAAACTTACACCTGTGGAATCTCCGATGAGTACATTTCTAGCTCCTATAAGATTCTCCCCTGCATTGGGACTGCCCGATTCACTACCAATGATTTCATTGAAAGTTTGCGCATATGTTAGTTGGAAGGCTACGAATAGTAGGAAAGTAAAAGTGAATGTTCTTTTCATGATAAGTGTTCTTTTTATACCTGCAAGATTATGTAATTTTTATTAGTGTATCCGCATTCAACTTTGGGTTTTCTAAATATTTTGATCTATGTCAAAAAAATGGATTACCAAGCAGTATATCTTTGTGGTAAATAAAAAGGAAAGTCAATAATGAAAAAAATTAGCTGCCTGATTTGCTGCTGCTTAATTGGAACGATGACCTTGCTCCATGCTCAAATTTACAGTGATTATTTAGGGGCAGGACACACGCAAGGTATCTCTGTTAGTTCGAGTAGCAGCGATTATTTAAGTCAACAGAACGGTACAATGAACGGAAATGGATTGAAAATAGATAAATATGCCGCTGCTCGTTTTTTGGGGAATGCCTCATTGGGCGCAGATTATGAAGCCATTCAAAAACTGGCTAATCAAGGTATTTCTGATTGGCTAGATGAACAGTTTGATCTTCCACCACAAGTCAGTTTTCAGCAAAAAACCTGGCAGATTTGGGAGCATTTCAAGCCGCAATATGTCCAGAAATGGGGCTATAATACAGTGGTGAATGCA
>JBCCRX010000631.1:0-2214 GCA_039201015.1 Bacteroidota bacterium
CTTTATTTCCGAAATTTTAGTTTATGGCGCTGCACATCTGATTAACTTTGCTAATAGCATCAATTATTCAAGAAGACTCTTTCTACCTCGTTGCTTCAATCCTTCATCTTATTAATTACCTTGTTAGCAAACTAATACTAAGGAGTGCAATATAACTAAAGGCAGATAACATACTTAGGCAAAAAGTATTTAAAAGTATCAGTATAAAAATATTGATTGTTGAATTCCTATCAATTAATATTGTTATGATTCTGCTTTGACTTATGTGCCGTTATATAGGAGGTTTAATCTTAAAATTTTCTTCTGTGTAATTACTAGTTTTAGCGTATTGAAGGTGTTATGTATATTAATCAAAAAAAGTCATTAAGCGAGAGATTGTCAGTCTTTATACACAAAATACATGGTTGAAAAGCTACTTATTTTTTATCTGAGTTACGTAATTAAAAAGATATATTTTTTGGCTATTTTTAGATATTTTTGGACATCAAAGCAAAGGCAGTCGAAAGTGGGCAGTCGGCAGTAGGAAAATAGTATTAAAGAATTAGATTATCGGTGATGAAGAGAATTTGTTCATGTGAACTGACTTCTAAGTAGAGGGAAACAATAGAAATAAAAAAACCTCTTCCCCACTGCCGACTGCCTACTGCCTACTGCCTCATTTATTATTTTCTCAAATAAAAAAGATGGCTTTTACAATTTGTAGAATTCAAAAGATTAAATCTTGGGGAGCTTTAGCTCGTAGTGAAGGACATACTACAAGAGAAGTGTATACACCCAATGCTAATCTTCGGATAAAAAACCTAGAAGTAGTGGGAAATTATGACAACCTTGATTTAGTTTCAAAGGTTAAAAATAAAATTGGTTCTCAAAAATACCGTTCTGATGCTGTTCTAACAGTAGAGATATTGCTCAGTGCTAGCGCAGAATACTTCCGTCACGATGCAGTATATGAAGGTGGGAGTTATAACAAAAACCGTTTAGATAATTTTGTGGACGCAGTTGTCAAATGGTTGGATAATTCTTGGGGCGATCGCATAGTCAAAGCTTCCTTACACCTTGATGAAATGACACCTCACATTCATGCTTATCTCGTACCGTTAGATGAACGAGGAAAGCTCAACTGTAAAGCTTTATTTGGCACGAGAGGGAAAATGCATCAGCTACAAGACAGCTTTGCTTCTTCTGTTGAACATTTAGGAATAGTACGCGGTGTTAAAGGAAGTGTTGCGACTCACACCAAAGTCAAAAAATACTATAGTGCAGTAAATCAAGATTCCCAATTACTTGATTTGCAAAGTTCTATTCCTCAGCCACAAGTAAAAGAAAATAGCGAAGCATACAGACAAAGGATAATCGAAGTCTTAAGTCCACAATTTGAAATAATTAATTACCAGCTAAGAGAGCGATCGCGAATTCTCGAACAGCTCGTTCAGTGGAAAAAAACTACTTCTGTAAGCGAAAAATTACGGCAGCAACTCGATTCTGAATTACAGTTACTTAAGGAAAATAACGAACAACGCAATATACCATTATCTGAAGTTGCTTACGAATTAGGACTTTTGCAATATAAGCATTCAGGCAATCCATTATCTTTAGTGATGGACACAAATAAGTGTAACCTCGATGATGCGATAATTTGGTTGCGCGATAGATTTGGTGAAACAGGTATGCTTGATGCAGTTTCCAATCATGCTTTAAATATTGCACGACGAACCCCTTTCTCTACATTCGTACCACCCGAAGCTTCCTCTAAAAACTTTACTGAAGTCGAATATTACCTCAATCGTGAGCATTCTATTCCAAAAAAACTTTTAAAAACATTACAACAGCGATGTTTATTGTATGCAGATACAAACAGCAATGCAGTATTTATAGCTCGAAATTTAGATGGGGAAAAAACCGGAGCTTATTTATATTCTTTAAAAAACAACGAAGCTAAGTTTACGATTCATTCTGGCAGCAAACGTTCAAGTGGCTGGTTTCATTTGAGTGTAGGTGGAGATAATTGCGATTTTATAGAGACAGCAGTTCTAAATTCTTCCCCAATAGATGCACTCAAGATTATGGTAAGAAATGCACCTCACAAAAGCAGAACACTTTATCTCACCATTGATGATGAAAATGCAACATTACCATCCGAATATCTCAAGAATATATCAAATATAGTTGTTGAAATGTCAGAAAAAAGATTCAAATCCATAGGAAAAATTCTCC
>JBCCRX010000632.1:0-2187 GCA_039201015.1 Bacteroidota bacterium
AGAGGAGGTTTGGAGGGCAGACAAAATATAAGATGTTGTAAAACAACATCTTATATTTTGTCTGCCCTCCAAGACCACCACGAGGCAGCGAGCGCTGCAAGCGCGATGCTGCCGAGTTTAATAGCTAGATTAATTTTGTCTAAGTACTTACTGCATTTCAAAATAAATATTGCTTCGCTCAATCGTAAAATTAAAATCAAAAGTGCTTTCTAAGTCATCTTCGGGTACTAATTCATCCAAGAACAAATAAAACTGCAACGCAAAGTCGTCAGGCGAGAGCGGATTTTTGCTTGCTGGATCAAGCGCAGGCACTAAAATCTCGGGAAAGCTGACCATTTTAGTGCTAGTATTCGATTGCGAGCGACCGTCCACTGTGTGTTCTTTCAGATAGTTTTTGATTTCCTGAAATAGTAATTTACCTGAACTGGTCTTAGACATATAATTGTATAGGCTTTCTTCGGATAGAGAAAACTGAATATTGACAGGAATACCTTCACTGACATCTTTAAGCGCACTTTTGAATTGGTCAACAAATTCTTGAATTTTATCCACTTGATCGAATCCAACCACTAAGCATTTGTCAATCAAATCTTGACAAGTATAGCCTCGGTAGCGACCACAATCGAGGGGCAATGCGCCAATGGTTCGACTGGTGCTGGTACGATAAGCGGTCAGATTGATAAAAATCCAGCTGTATCCGCCGCTGCTTTGGCGTTCCATATCTGCGACAATGTAAATATCAGGATTGCTCTGATTGAGCAATATCGTTTGCCGATCTTCTTGCGAACCCGATTTGAATGCAGCATTTGATTGTGCCTTGCGCACGGCTGCTAAATAATCTAATAGCTGAATGTCGTTTTGGAGAAATTTTTCCTTAATTTTCGTTTCTAATTTCCGAAAACACGGATCATTCTCTATTATCAATTGGCGACTTTCTCCTTGTTTTTTGTAGAAGGGAATGATAATAGCGGTTTGGGCAGTAGCGATGAGGCTAATAGAAAGCATTGCCAAAAAAAGCAGTGGCTGAATGAACGGTTTGTTTTGCATACCAATTGGTTGGATTGTAAATAAGGAAAAGTTATCTGCATGCGGACATACAGATAACTATTGCTTTGCTGATGATCTATTTGATAATGTTATTATCTGAAGTCACTTTTAAACATTATGTAGAATTGGGGTTCTCCGTTATTCGGATCTTGACTAATTCTTTCCTCTGTTTCTTTCATAATAGCATTTAAGTCTAATTTTTTCTTTCTAGAAACTAATTTTATTCGATCTCCTTGATAATCTTCAATTTTCATTTCTAGAATTTCCTCTCTAGCAATCCCTCCTGTCTTTCCGTCTTGATCTTCGAAGGAATAAGAATATTCAACTACATAAATCAACCTATTTAGCTTATTTATCTTTTTATCCTTATCATTTATATATCCTGAGCTACCGTTTGGGCTGTATAGCTTCCAATGTGGTATATTTTCTACCCCACCACCACAATTTTCAAATGGTATAAAAGAAACCTTTATGCCAGCGTCATTGAAGAACTTCTTTACAAGGTTTTCTGCCTGCCTTTTGCATATTTGATAAGCACTTTGTACAAGTTTACCGGCTACATAGGTATCTTCTCCTCTAACGGTAAAGTTCTCTATTGCGTCTGTTGCAGTACTTGTCACATCAACAGCCATTAATGTAAAGCTAATCTCTATTCGTTTATCATCTCTTTCCTTCTCCTCGTTTGGAGTAATAGTTGCTTTATATCCAGTTACGTCTCCGATAATAATTTTCTGAGCTCCAACTGCTTTACCTTGTTCAAAGGTGGGGCTATTCTTGAAGTCAATTCCTGTTTGTTTTTCTCTTGCTTCCATTATAACATCCCAAGCACTGTTGCTTACAAGTCTTACACACTTACTTCTGGATAGTGGTTTGGAAACTAAATAGTACAATTCTCTTGCCTCGCCTTCAGGCATTGGTGCTAATATACCAAAAGGTCCCACACCAACTGCCAATTTATCGTCTTGCGCCATGAGTGAAAAAACAGCGAAAAATGCGATCCCGAGAAAAATAATTTTTGAGTATTTCATTGTTGAATAATTTAAATGATGAAAATGATTTCCTAGCGAATAATCCAAAGATTAGTCGTGGGCTGATTGTAATATTCTTTTGCAATATCTTTTATGGTGGCTAGTCGTTGGC
>JBCCRX010000633.1:0-2177 GCA_039201015.1 Bacteroidota bacterium
AACAACATCTTATATTTTGTCTGCCCTCCAAACCTCCTCTGCGCGCCGAGCCGAACTGTGTCCGCCTTACCGTGTCCGCCTTAGGCGTGAGGCGTGAGGCAATGGCGCGCTAAACGTGACTTAAAATTGTCCACCTACTTATGCTATATCCTGTGTAAAAAAATGCAAATCCGTTTCTAGTGATTTTGGTAAGGGTACATCAGCCTGAGGCTGATGTACCCGTTCATTTCTAACCTTAGAAGGGAAGCCAAAAATGCTGTAATTGATTGATCTATTTATTTATCTGAGTATTGAAAGTTGACACTTTAGTCTCAAATTGTTAATTTTATTTAGTCGTTTACGAGGTCTTAAGCCATGCTCAGAATAAGTCCTAGGAACGCTCCTGAAATCGCTCAACAAGTATGCCCAGCGGTTTTTTATGGACGGAAACGAGACTTCGTACAGCCCTAATTTTTATAAAATAAAAATTATCAATTTGGGTGGGTTTCAAAGAATATTACATCTAGCTCGACTACTCTAAAACTGCAGCCTAAATTCCATTAGAAAACGCTTCTTCGTCAAATATTTTCAGTTTTGACTTGTGCAAAACAGCAAAAAAGTGTAATTTTGCGTCCAATTTGAAATAATGTAAGCCATAACGGGCTCTGTAGCTCAACTGGATAGAGCACCTGACTACGGATCAGGAGGTTTAAGGTTCGAATCCTTACAGAGTCACTATAAAATAATTGATTACTCGATCACCAAATTATTCAAAGGTTTTAAGTGGCGGATTGCCCAAATAATTATTGAGTTATGTCTAAAGTTTGTCAACTAACGGGAAAGCGACCAATCACTGGAAATAATGTTTCGCACTCTAAGCGCAGAACCAAGCGTCGTTTCCTTCCGAACATACAAAAGAAACGCTATTACATTCCTGAAACGGATCAGTGGGTGACCCTAAAGCTTTCTACCAAAGCGATGCGCAATATCAACAAATTGGGCGTTTACGCATATCTGAAACAATTAGAAGATAAAGGAGTAGAAACGGGTGTAGTTTTGGGAGAAAAAAAGTAACAAGCTAAAAGGTGAATTTAGGTTGCATTAGAAACCAAATTCATCTAAGAGCTGGCAAAATTAATCTAATTCATCATGGCTAAGAAGAGTAAGGGTAATAGAATACAGGTAATCTTGGAGTGTACGGAGCATAAAAACTCTGGTCGTCCAGGTACTTCTCGATATGTAACTCAGAAGAACAGAAAAAATACACCTGATCGCTTGGAATTGAAAAAATACAACCCTATATTGAAGCGTGTTACAGTGCATCGCGAGATCAAGTAAGCTGTATCTACAACTAATTTATCCATCATTTCAAATCTAATTCATTATGGCTAAAGTATCAAAGAACGCAAGGGTTGCACAGAGGGCTGCTAATAAAGGTTCGGGAAGAGATTTCGTAAAAGTGGTGAGAAGTGTGAAAGACCCGAATACTGGTAAATATTCCTACAAAGAGTTAATGATTCACAAAGATAAAGTAAAAGAGTTTTTTGCGAAAAAATAGTTTTTTTAGCATCTTTTGGATCGTAGAAAGGCTTTTCCATTGTGGAAAAGCCTTTTTGCGTTTATTTGATATTTGCTGACTTGTTACACTGTAAACTAAGTTTGTTTTAATTTTGAGAAGTAAGAAATTCCTTAGAATTTCGAGCTTCAAAAAATCTATCTGCCGCCGCCTTCGACGGCGGCGAACAAGGGATGAGGGAGAAAAAACAAAAGCTACTATTACAAAAGCCTGAAAAAAGGTCAGGAAAGTAGTCAGTTTAGCTTTCATTTGATTTTAATTTTTAGTGTTATCTACAACTTAAGTCATTGAAGTTAGAAACCGCACTTTTTACGATTAGACAAGTACTAAATCGGATAAACAAAGCAAAAAATGAAAATCAGATATGGCGTAAAATTTACCTTATTCTCAAAATTTATCTAATCTTATTTAGGCGTGTACGAAGTCTTGAAATTTTTAACATTTAGTTCAAAGCAATGCTGAATAGCGCTTAAAAATCGTTCAACAAGTATGCTCAAGTTTTTTTATTCGGACGTAAACACAAATTTTTCCTGATTTTTTTTCAAAAAATCAGGAAAAATTTGTGTTTCCGTCCACAGAGATTTGTTAGACATACTTGTTGAGCGATTTCAGGAGCTTTATT
>JBCCRX010000634.1:0-2163 GCA_039201015.1 Bacteroidota bacterium
GCCTTAGGCGAACAGGTTTTGCGCTACTTTTCGTTAGAAAAAGTCTTATGTCCGCCTAAGGCGGATTGCGATTTTTCTGCCTCCATTAGCACAAAAATATCTTGTCAAGAACCTCAGTTTATTCATCCCTCGTTCCTTAGACAGAAATAAGTATTGCAAAAGATATATTTTCTAAAAATATTTCCTGCAATACTTATTTTCGTCCAAGAGAACTCTCAAATGATGAATTTTATGCAATAAATTCTGGCTTTATGAAAAGTGAATTCTGTACCTGGAGATGCAGTTGATTTTTCACCTTGTCAGAACCGCAAACTACTGATTATCAGGTTGTAAGCATTCCAAACAAGCTCTTAGTTCAGCTTGTTTGTTTTTTTATTGTTGCAAATTTTTGCCTTGGCGTCTGACTACTGTCTTCTTGCTACAACGTTCTCACCTTAATGGACTTAAACGCCACATTATCGCCATGATCTTGCAATAGAATATGCCCTTTTTCCCATAGTCCGAAATTCTCAAAGTCTTTGTATTTACTAATGGCGACTAAATCTAGAAAGTCTGCTGAGCCTTTTTTATACTCCACAACTTTTCGATAATTCAGCCAATGCTGCACGGTATTGTCTGGCATCACGACTACTCTTGCATGATTCCATTCGCCAGGTTTTTTCACGAATCTAGGCTCTTTTTCCGCCGTAATCAAATCATACAAAGAACCCAAAGTGCGATTACCGTCGCGTCCCATTTTAGCATCAGGATGCACATCATCGTGCAGGATTTGAAACTCTAGCCCAATTGCTGAACCCTTCCGCGGTCCATAGCCTTCAGTCACGAAATATTTGATACCACTATTTGCGCCTTCCGTCAGCATGAATTGCGTTTGAAACTCAAAAGCGGCGTATTCTTTCTCTGTAATAATATCGCCACCGTTTTCGCTTTCCGCACCGTCCGATGCTTCCACTTGCAGGGTACCGTCTTCTATTTTCCAGCCTTTTTCTGGGAACGTCTCGCTATGTGCACCTCGCCAACCAGTAGTGCTTTCACCATTCCAAGCCAATTCCCAGCCCATTGCTTTTTCTCCTTCGGATAAATCATTATCCACCAAATTGACAATGTAAGGCACGTCGCCCTCTCGTGGCTCAATATCAGTCGTTTTGATTTTAATATTTTTCCACTCCACTGTTTTGTTTTCCATGCTGCTGTCCCGAATGGAATGTACTTGCAAAGCAATGAACCCTTGACTGGTCATGTCATCTATCAAGTGCGTGACGGGCACATCATTTAGCCACGTCCGAATGGAATTGCCAACGCATTCGACGTAAAGTTTATTCCAATCATTGTGCTTGAAAGCTGCTCGGGCTGCTTCGTTGACGGAAAGTGGATAAAGCCAGCCTCGACGCGCTTCGTCGTAGATGCCTGCCGACCAAGAACGCTCCGAAGGATCAATTTCTACTTGATAGCCATGCACACGGCCTTCCCTGTAATCGGGTAAACTATTGCTCCTGATTTGTATGCCTGAATTGATCGCATCATCTACGCGATATTCCAGTTTTAGCGCAAAATCGCTATACATTTTTTCCGTTGCTAGAAAAGTGTTGGGTGTATTGGCTTTGGTTGTTCCAATGATGACGTTCTCTTCTATGGTGTATTCGGCTTCGCCATTCAATATTTTCCAACCCGTCAAATCTTTTCCGTTGAACAAATCGGTCCAGCCTTCGTCTTCCGACATTTCTGTGTCTGTGGTTGGTGTGTCACAGCTAAAAAATAGACCAATGGATAAAGCGATGAAGAAGTACTTTTTCAATGTATTTTCGTTTTGTGATAGAAAATTTATGGTGCTGCAATGAAAGAAGTTTGATTTTAAACCGCAAAGTGACGCAGAGTTGCGCTAAGTATCCTTTGCGTTAAAAAAACAGGCTCTCTGACAATTTTTGTGAAACAGAGATACTAGACTTTTGAAGTTTCTTCTCTGTGCTTAATTGCAGTGTCCGAGCTAAAACTTCAAAAGTCTTATATACGCTCAATCAAGCAAAGGAACGACGCACAAATAACCTCAGCTTCTTGACTTCATCTTTACGCCTTAGGCGAACAGGTTTTGCGCTACTTTTCGTTAGAAAAAGTCTTATGTCCGCCTAAGGCGGATTGCGATTTTTCTGCCTCCATTAGCACAAA
>JBCCRX010000635.1:0-2157 GCA_039201015.1 Bacteroidota bacterium
GTTTAGTCTTTTTGGTGCTTTTGCAACGCTAAAAAAGAAATTCAGTCTTGGCTTTTTTGGTTCTTTTTGTGCTAAGACAAAAAGAACATGTTATTTCCTGAAATCGTACAGCTAGATCACAAAAATTTTCAAAGAACCAATAATCCTTCATCTAAAAAGCCAGTGGATCAAATTAATTCTCTTTATTTCTTGCTTCCAGCCTTTAACATTAATATTTTCGCGACCGATTTTGAGAAATTTGGTGATCATCAACAAATCACCGATTAAACAAACTACCAATCAAATGGCGCAAGCAGAGACATTTAAGAAATTGGTTTCCCACTGTAAGGAATACGGGTTCATTTACCAATCAAGTGATATATACGATGGATTGGCGGCGGTGTACGACTACGGTCCTTATGGTTCTTTGCTTAAAAACAACATCAAAGAATATTGGTGGAAGTCGATGGTGCAAATGCACGAAAACATCGTGGGTATAGATGCTGCGATCTTCATGCACCCAACCACTTGGAAAGCCTCTGGGCATGTTGATGCCTTCAATGATCCTTTGATTGATAATAAGGATAGCAAGAAACGTTATCGCGTCGATCATTTAGTGGAAGGCTACTGCGAAAAGATAGAGGCGAAGATCAACAAAGACATCACAAAAGCCCGCAAGCGATTTGGTGATGCTTTCGATGAAGCACAGTTTCGCGCAACCAATGGACGCATCTTGGATCGCCAAAAGCGCATAGATGAAGTGATGGCGCGCCTCAACAAAGCAATAGGAGCAGGTGACCTAGCGGAAATGAAAGCCATAATTGATGATTTAGAAATCAAAGACCCAGAAACGGGCAGCGCGAACTGGACAGATGCACGTCAGTTCAATTTGATGTTTAATACGCAACTCGGTAACATCGCTGGCGAGGCGGGTAAATTGTATCTACGTCCCGAAACAGCACAAGGTATTTTCGTTAATTTCTTGAATGTTCAGAAAACGACGCGTCAAAAGATTCCATTTGGTATTGCACAAATTGGTAAAGCTTTCCGAAATGAAATTGTGGCTCGACAGTTCATCTTCCGGATGCGCGAGTTTGAGCAAATGGAAATGCAATTTTTCATACAGCCAGGCAAAGAGATGGAATGGTATGAATATTGGAAAGAGAAGCGTTTGGCTTGGCACTTAGCATTGGGTCATCCGCAGAGCAAATTGCGCTATCACGATCATGATAATTTGGCACATTACGCCAATGCTGCTTTGGATATTGAGTTTGAATTTCCATTTGGTTTCCGTGAGTTAGAAGGTATTCATTCACGCACTGATTTTGATTTGAGTCAGCACGAAAAATATTCGGGCAAAAAGCTACAATATTTTGATCCTGAGTTGGGCGAAAGCTATGTGCCTTACGTAGTAGAAACTTCTATTGGTTGCGATCGAATGTTTCTAGCGACCATGACGAATGCGCTGAAAGACGAGATCGTGCCAGATGCGGACGGTAAAGATTCAGAGCGTACCGTCTTGCAGTTGCATCCTGCGATTGCACCTGTGAAATGTGCGGTTTTGCCCCTGCTCAAAAATAGAGCAGAATTGACGGAAAAGGCACGTAAGTTATTCGACGATTTGAAGTTTTCGTTTAATTGCCAGTACGAAGAAAAAGATGCGATTGGTCGTCGCTATCGTCGTCAGGATGCAATCGGGACGCCTTATTGTGTGACCATAGACTTCGATACTTTGGAAGACGATACGGTCACTATTCGAGCGCGCGACACCTTGACACAAGAGCGCATCCCGATGCAAAAGGTAGCGGACATCGTGAAGGAGCGGATTGATATGGAGAGCTTGCTGAAAGGCTAATTGAGTGATTTGGCTAGGGTGCACCAGCCTGATGCAGACAAGTCCCACGATGGTGTTGCCGCATATTTTTCACAAGAGTACCTACTCTTTTGGGAAGTAGTAGAAGAACGCCCTCTTTGATCTTGAACCGCTCTTGTTTACTGCATAGCAATTGTTTTTCTGAGTCTAAATACAGTGTAAACTAAGTTTGTTTTAACTTTGAGAAGCGAGAAAATCGTAGATTTTCGAGCTTCAAAAACCCCTCCACCGCCGTCGAAGACGGCGGCATGTGAGGGTCGAGGGAGAAAAAAAGGTTTTTGAGAAACCTTTTTTTCTCCCTCCAA
>JBCCRX010000636.1:0-2097 GCA_039201015.1 Bacteroidota bacterium
AGTGTTGATCCTCTGACGGCTTCATACCCATCTTGGACGCCTTATGCCTTTGCTATGAATAGAGTTATTGATGGAATTGATTTAGATGGTTTAGAGTATGCTAATTCAACAGGAAATATTGGCCCAGTATCAGATAATTATCTACTTAATCCACCAGAAACAACTTACGAAGAGTATGATGTTAATAATAACAATATGCTTGATGCTTATTTACCAGCAATTGAAATTACAACGCAAGGGGCTAAGCCTACAGGTGGACGTACTGTAGAATTTATTACAGATGCTTCTAGCCGAAATGTATTGCAGGGTAGTTACACAGGATGGCTAAGAATACAATATCAAGGCAGAGTTGCAGCTTTAGAACCACTATTACATGCAGGATCAAAAAGTAATCCTGGTCCCTGGGTAGAGGGGCTAGACCAGAGATATTATATTAAGAGCCAAACTAGAAACTGGATGCTTCCAACTCCATCTATGAAATATGCAATGAACAATGCACATAACCCTGACAAATATTTAGGTCCATTTAAAAGGTTTGCTACAGATGCATTTGAAGTTAAGCATTTAACATTGGATAATCCAGATGTTCAAGCGAGAATAAATGAAACAGGGAGACCACAAAATTTCTCTAAATCTAATAAATTCTTTAATGGTATGGGGAAAGCTAGTGCTGGAATGGCAGCATTTGGGGCAGGGGTATCAGCACATAATATAGTTACCGCAGACAATAAGTTGCAACAAACAACAATTGAAGCTACTAAATGGGGAAGTGCTTGGTTAGGTGCAGAAATCTTTGGAATGGGCTGTGCAGCAGTGTGTCCACATCCTATTGCAGTAGGAGGAGCCGCAATCATTGGAGGAGTTGTAGGGGGGACACTAGGTGAAGAAGGTATAAAAAATTTACTAGGTAAAGAAGACTGATCCTATGTTTAAATTAATGATGAATAAAATAACTAAATTTATCAATCAATTAATAGGTAGTAAAGGATTCCTTTTAAAAAAGGAAATAGAGATGGACTATCCTCACATTGACATTAAATGTATAATTGTTATTGAAAATTTGACGTTAACAAAGAAAGAACTTAACGATTTGAAAGAGAAAATATCAATGAGTGATTATCGCTTCCCTTTCAGTTTAGGAATTACAGGGGAGATAAGCGATACACTTTTCCTTAAACTTTTGCAGGTAAATGATATTTCTGATAATAAATACGCAGTTATCATTGATTTACAATCAGGGTATGACACAGTCAGAGGTAAGCCAATAATTTACTTAGAAAAGATAAAAGATGACTTGTTATCCGTCTCAGATACACAAGAACATTATACATTTTAACCACGATGGTCTAGGTGCCTGCCCTTGATCGTCTAGGTATACCCATGATGGTCTAGGTGTTCCGCGCCCATCAAAATAAAAAACGAAAACCGATCGTCGCGCGTCTGTGACCCGCTCGCACAGGGTGTTCCAAAACGCGCACGGCTCGCGAGCATTTATAATGCGAAGTGTAGTGTTTGGCAAGTCTCTGACTTGTATTGCTATACGCTTGTTCACCGCTTCAAAGCATCGACCGAAAACAACAAACCAAACTGATAATCTGCTTCTTGCAGCAGCAAATGTGCTCGTTCATCTTTAGCCATTTGCTTTTTGAGCAAGTAGGCATTGAGCATCTCTAGGTTAGCGAGGACATGAAGTTGAGCAGGTGAGGCGTGATCGCGTTGGTTGCCAGAAGCGTTGGGGTTTTGTTCGCGCCATTCTTTGGCAGTTCTTCCAAAGACCGCGATATTGAGTAGCTCAGCTTCGGAAGCATATTGTAGTCCTTTGGTGCTGCGTGTAAGTCCAGAAGGCAGAGCGGCTTTTACGCCTTCGGTGTGGAGTCGGTAATTGAGTCTAGACCAGAGGCGTTTGACGGAGAAGGCATTGTTTTCGATGAAAGCAATAATGAAACCTAGATAAAACTGAGGACTGAGCCAGTTGGCAAAGTGAAAGGCAATTGCAACATGAGCATAAGTTCCGCCATACTTTCCTTTTTTAGAAAACATTCCTTTGCATCCCAAATCAGTGAGTGCTGCCACAGAAGGCATGAAAGAGTTTTGCCC
>JBCCRX010000637.1:0-2091 GCA_039201015.1 Bacteroidota bacterium
ACCCATTTTTAATTTTCTCCCAAACTACTACTGCCTTGCTCATCAGTCAGGTAACACAGGCTATCTTCCCTCTTCGCGCCTTGTATTAGTTCGCGATAATTCTTAAAAATTTGGGTACTTTATTTATTACACATTCCCTAACGCTTGAATATTTCTTCTGCTCCTTCATCGAAGTGTTAGCTCAGTTGCACAGATTTATCTCGTTTCAGTATAAAGGCTAGCTGTGTAGCAATAATTTGATGTTTCAGAGTGATTTAAGGATTCGACGAAAACGCAAATACTCGACGATTTAATAACTCGTAGCCACCGAACAGGATTGCAGAAAAGAAGAAATTGCTGATCAAAGTGTTCCAGAAAAAGGGAATGGCTGCTTCGTAGCAAAGCATAAGACCAGTGATGGTTTTGGGATACATATTGCCACCCGCCCATACACCAAAATTAGTAACCAAAAAGAAGACAATTGCTGTCAATAGACTTGCCACTGCTATATTTTTGACGTTAATACTTTGGCGGATGCCTTCCCGCTTAAAGAGTACAAAACCCAATACGACTACCAATGCGAAAGCTCCATACACCCACCAAGAAACGCCCCAAGCAAAATTGCCATCGTAGTATTCAGGGAACATTCTGGGATAGATCATATTATTGATGAGTAAATCACTGATCCACATAGCTGCTAAAGGAATCAAAAATGCTAAGTATTTCTTACTGAAATAAGCTGCGCCGAAAAGTGCGATAGCTCCTATGGGAGAGAAATTTGGAATCATCACAAACAATAAACGACTCAAAGCCGCCACTATAATGATTGCCGAAATAATTCCGATGTTGATTTTATTTTGTCGCTTCATGCTAGTAGTTTGACCGTTTTAAGTAGTTTCACAAATGGAGATTGGACTGCAAAGAAATAAGAATCACAAAGATATAATTCGTTCCTCCAAAAAGTTGTATTTTTATTCTGGATTTCAAAATTTCCTAGCTTCGTCCTCTTCCACTGCTGCTCGAATGATTTTTCGCTCCAGTTCAATTCTTCCAGGAATACAATCGCCGAAAGAAGTGATACCTTTCCAAACACCTGTCAAATAAGCTTTGTCTCCTTTAAATTGTAGAATAAGATGTCCTTTTTTGATACACCATTCCATATTTTCTACTATGGTAAAATCCACAATTTTCAATTCCTGAAAACGTAGGTAGTTTTTGTTATATATATTGCCTTTTAGGTCCATTTCTGCGTAGAGCGTTCCATCTACCACATAGGATCTGCCCACAACGCGACTACCTTCTTGCTGCAAATAAAGTTCAAAGCCATATTCGGTTTTGTAGCCGCCTTCATCCTGTGTGATGATACCTTTCCACAAGCCACTGAAATCAACTTGAGCAAAAAGGAAGCTTGGTGAAATCGAACAGACAAAAAGAATTAAAAGAGGAAGAATTCTCGCTTGAATCATATTAGGTGACTTTTCTTTTTAGCTCACTGACTTATTTTAGTAGGAGAAGAAAAAAGAACTTTTTCTTTTCCCGAAGAGCCTTCTTTTTTTGATAAAGATAGCTTCAAAGTTTCAGAAAACATTAAAATCGTCTATTTTTGCAGCGGCGAGTATCGACTAGCTCCCTCTGAACTCCCCCAGATCGGAAACGAAGCAAGGGTAGGAGGTTGTAGCAGTGCGAATGCTCGCCTTTTTTGTTTTAGGTATTATACGAGTACATAGGTGTTATGGTGTGTTCGCTAAGTTGATAACTAAAAATGGAGCGTTGAAAAGGAGCAAAACTAAACAAAGGTATTCAATTGATAATGAATACTTTACGAGTTGTTGCTTTTTATGATTTTCAATTTCTAAACATCCATTTTCAATTTGGTAATCATATTGGTGTTAAGTACTTGGACACATCTATTCTTAATTTATAACAGGACTATTTTCCGCCTCATTTCACTTTGAAAAGCCTTAGAGAACGTAGGCTATCTGCGGTTTTCAGAGCCAAATTATACGAAAAATATCCTCTGTTCTAATTTCAATAATTGTTGATTGTTGGAGTCAAATCAACGAATCAACAGTTCAACAAATCAACAACCTTACTTATTACTTGACCAAATCG
>JBCCRX010000638.1:0-2088 GCA_039201015.1 Bacteroidota bacterium
CCAGATCACCGCTCGGCTCCCGAAGAAAATCCATGCCGTCACGATCGAGGGCTTTCAATACAAAGTGTTTCTCACTGTGATGGCCTTTGGTCTAATCAAGTACATAGATTTGTAAGTAGCAACTTGGATTAATTATGAGAGTAGAAGAAGGAATAGAACCGCCTTATATAACAAGTGCTGGGATAGTTTATCAAAGAGAAAATAGTTCAAGTAATCCTATTCGGGATAGGTATGTTATAGAAAGACTAAATGATAAAGCAGGGAAAACTCGAGATGCAATTACGCAATTCTGTCAAATGGATTACGGCGAAGAATACAGTTTATACGGTAATGATCAGACGTATCTAGAGCTATATTTATTCCCTACGCCCTTTGATCATTTTGCATTTAAAGGTTTTTTTGAGCCTGAGTTCTTCGAATCAGTAGCTGAAAATTTTTTTAATGGAATTCACCTTACCTTAAATGATGAAGGAACAGAATATAAAACAGGGCTTGGCCTTAAGCTTAATAGTATATATACGTCATTTGATTCGTTGATAATTAGGTCACTTGCAGACGAGAAAATAGGTAATAGAGGTACTACTATTGAATTGTTCAGGAACGGTAATATGAAGTTTCTTTTTCCAGTATATCACTTCGGATTGAATGATGTTCCAGATGAATATCAGGACTCATTGTTAATTGATTATTTACTAGACAGATTTAGTCCATTTGAGCATGGGAAAGTATTCTCATCGAATAAGTCCAAGCTTGAAGAATACCCGACGTATAACAGAAAGGCAAGTCATTTTGTAGAAAATATTAAGATGGTAGACGGGCATCAGTTAGCTTTAGTCTTAACATATATAACAAAGGCCTATGAGGTTTTACTTACGAATAATGGGTATGATAAAAACAACTTAATTGGCTATAAAGCAAAGGTTAGCAATATTTGGCAAAGAATGGTGTTTTTAGACAGTGAATGGTTGCTTGAGGCAATTAAGAAGTACAATGTTTCAGTGGCGCCGAAAGACGATGTTGAGTTCCCAAATTTTAGTAGTGGAAAGTATCTTGGTTTCAAACCGAGTGAGTATGGAGGAATCGATGTCTGTTTAGAGGTCTTTGAAGCAATTGGGTTTCCAAGGGCAAAGTCCTTCAACTTTATGGAAGTTCTGAAAACCTCCATTGAAAACCTAAGAAATAAGATTTGACAAAAGATATTGTTATTCACCAGAAACTTTACTTTTCCGCAAAAAGAAAGTTACCTAATGTTCTTTATGTTAAGTAATCTACTAAAAGCCGAAGATTCAGATTTCTTAAAATTTTTTTTAAAATTTTTTGATAAGAAGGGTAATGTTTTGAACATATGGTCATTAATAAGTACCAAACAAATATAGGCATGAAAAGGATGAAGACGTTATTCGAAAGATTATTTTGCTACAAGGGATCGTTAGATACAGCTAAGAAATACACAAAGTCTAAACACAAAGCTAGTCCCAAAGCTGAAGAGATTTATGAGGCTATCCGTCGAAAGGGACGGAAAGATTTTAAAGCGAAACTTAAAGAGCTCCACGAAGAAGCTATTCGCAACTCACAGACCAAAGAATTAGTATAATAACTAAACGATTTACTTAAAGAGACCTAGCAAGTTTAGGATGTACCATATAATGTTAGTGATTATACCAACAATAAGCCCTAATCCTACATTTGCTAGTTTCTTATCTCTCCGATATTCCTCTATTAATTGTTGACGATCATAGATTATCTCTTCACGAGCCCCCTTTTCAAGTTCCGCTATATCTTCATCCGTCAGTTCTTCAAAAAATATCTCCTCAGCCTTATCCTTGTCAACGGCCTGACTGTATTTATTGGCTGAATCTAGCTCCTTTATGTAGGTTTTGTAAACTTCATAAAATACTATTTTATTATCTGTTGATGGATCATCACCATTATCAATTTTTCTAAAATAGGTAGTGTATTTAAAATAAGGATGGCATTTTTGCCATTCTTTCAAGATTGTAATGAACTAAGAAGTACTTGATAGCCAGGTAGTGGTTTTCCCAAGTTTTGGAAAAAGATAGCGTTTTGCGCACCAATCGGGCACACCGC
>JBCCRX010000639.1:0-2086 GCA_039201015.1 Bacteroidota bacterium
GCCATTGGATGTGCACGTAGATCGTGTTGCAAGAAAACTCAACTTATTGAAGCGCAAGCAGACCAATTGGTTGGCAGTTTTGGAGCTCAGTGAAGCCTTACGAAAATTCGATCCAGATGATCCTGTGAAATATGATTTTGCTTTGTTTGGAGCGGGCGTTTTGAAGGAGGTTTGAGCTAGGAATGTCGTCAACTTAAGGATTTCGTTGCTATTTTCCCCCAGTCCGCCTGAGGCGGAGAGAAATCCATATAGAACGCAAGATTTCTCCGCCTTAGGCGGACTAGGGGTGAAAAGAACGTAATTTTCTTAAGTTGACAACATTCGGTTTGAGCTAGTGGGCTTTTTTTAATCGCAGAGGTGCGCAGAAGCTTTTCGCGGAGTTACGCAAAGCACAATAAGTACAGTTTCGTCTAATCAGGAATGTCCACATTTAGGTGATAGAATAAATACAACCCAATTTGATGACGTGTCTTATTTAAATTGGAGTACAGAGAATTTGCTGGAACATCTACTTTACTAGTATAGGTCACGTAACGATATTCCATACTCATTTGTAGATTAGGCTGAATAAAATAGGCTACACCCAGCGCACCGATCAAGCCTGGAGAGAAGGTATGTACGTCAAAATCTTTTGGCAAGTTTTTATAGAATTGGTTGCCAT
This sequence comes from Bacteroidota bacterium, assembly GCA_039201015.1. Lineage (GTDB taxonomy): Bacteria > Bacteroidota > Bacteroidia > Chitinophagales > Saprospiraceae > JAAUTG01. Next base: position 662 of record JBCCRX010000639.1, read on the forward strand.
AGTTGACTTCATCTACCGTTTTCTGTGCGATGAAGCCTGCATGGAAGCCAAGTGCTGGTGACAATTCAAAAGCAGACGAGACAGGAATACTAAAGCGCAATAAGGTCTGAGATTCAATGTTTGAAAAATTTAGTGCCACTTCAGAATAGATGTCGTCTCTGGAGAAGGGAGAAAAATTAGCGAAATCTGTTGAAAAAAAAGTTCTCGTAAAGTTAATGTCTTGTTGAATCTCCAGTATTTTTTGAAATTTAAGCTTTCCACTTGCTCCAAAACCTATGGACTGAACAGTATTAAATTGACTTTCTCCAAAAGGATAAAAAGAAGTAGCTTCATCAATAGTAGAATTGTGAAAGAAAATGTTTCCCACAAAAGCCAAAGCTGCTTTTCGCTTCTTATAATCAATTTGTGTAGGTTGAAAGCAGTCTTTATTTAACTCCACGATTTCAATCAACTGGCCTTTATTATATCTATAGATAGCCTTATCTTCAAGTGTCTTCCAGCTATCGCAGTCTTGAAAGTAAAAATTGAGGAAAGAGTTGATGTTAGAAGCATTAATGATCCGAGATTCGCCTTCCCCTCTTTTATTGATAAAGTAAAATGTCTTTTTATCAGGCATCTTACCTTCTAATAAATTGACCGCACCTTTTACAAAAGATTCTGTCAAAATATCAATGTCCAGAGACTCATATCGGATGGTTCTTCTTAGATAGAGTTTATCTTTTGCCTCAATGGACTGCAGATGTTTGAGTTCTATGAATAGTTCGTCAGTGGGCGTGTTCAATACAACGCCCTTGAAGTCACTGATATTTATGGAATGCTTGATGATACCTGTCTTGACTTCACCGTCGTTTAAAACTACAGTCGCTTCTAGTTGCTGTGCTTTAGAAAAGAAAAAGAATAGTAGGAACAAAAAAACGCAAAGGATACTCTTCATAAGTGGTTATATTAAATTCGTTTGATCCATTTTTACGAATTTAATTACATATAGTTTCACAACATATCTGAAATATCCGTAATCCTCAATAACGAAAAACCTCTATCCGATCACTATTCCGTGCCACCAAAATATACGATTTTCCTTGAATTTTGATGCTTTCCAAATCACGTACTTCTCCATCTACACTAAAGCCCGATTGCTTAGGCATTTGCACTTCAAAATTACCTGTTCCGTCGCCTTTTAAAAATAAGCCGTAGCTGGCATCGTAACGTCCAACTTCAGGTTTAGCATTGTAGAAATTACCTGCTAGCAAAACGTCTTCTTTACCATCTGCATCAAAGTCTTGAATCGCAATGCCATAAATGGGCGAAAACTGGGCTTCGCGCGGCAATTTCTTAGTTTGATACGTACCGTCTGCTTGACTAAGTAGAATCATACTCGCCAGGTTTTGCACTTCTAGTTCCAGTGCACTTTCCAACTGTTCTGGA
>JBCCRX010000640.1:0-2068 GCA_039201015.1 Bacteroidota bacterium
ATATGAAAAAATTGCTTTGTTGTGCCTTCTTATTTTGCTTTTCCTCTTCTATTTTTGCTCAAAGCAAAGAACAAAAACAAACGGCAGAAGAACGTTATCAATGGCGGATTCAGCAGTCAGAATTGTATGGTACTTATATTCCAAGAGATTTGACGGACGCTTTTTTAGAACTCAATCGTTTGATACCAGCAGATGCAAAAAAGAAATTTGAAAAAGCGAGCGAGGAAGCAGTAGCGAAGAAATTACACTTTAGTCTAGGGCAATGGATGATGGTGAATTGGGGGTTCTATGAAGGCTCTCGTCTTACGGCTTTCATGAATAAATTGGGGCTTTATCATCCTGACGATATGGCGCGTTTTTTGATTATTTCCTTTCATCGCAGCTTGAATAAAGCACCTTTGGAGGTGAAAGCTTTGATAGGAGAATTGGTAGAAAAGCGAGAAAACATCAAGCGCGAACGCTTAGAGCAGGGCGACATTTTAGAAGAAACTACTCGACAGAGCGCACAACCACAGATAGACAGTCTAAAGCAAGGCAAGGATGGCTAGCGGAAATAAAGATTGCAGAACACTTTTTGTTCAGCTCTGTTAGGAACAGCAAAAGTGGATCAAATTATGGTATCAAAAGAATACATCTTCCAATTTTTAAGGGATTTGCGTAACAATAATTCTAAGGAGTGGATGGATGAAAACCGAGAGCGCTATCACCGAGCAAAAGAAAGATGGATACAAGAGGTTGATTTGATTTTGAAACTTCTCAAAAAACACGACGCTTCCTTCGAGCGCATAGTACCAAAATCTACGCTATCTCGCATTAACAACAATCGTAGATTTCATCCAAACAAACCCATTTATAAAGACTATTTCACTTGCGACCCTAGCGTAGAAAAAAGTGAACTCAGTAAACTGCACATCTCTATTGGTCCTAGCGGTTCTTTTATCGGGGCAGGTTTGCATCATCCTTCTTCTGAGACACTCAAAAAATTCCACAGTGCTATAGACTATAATGGCGATCGATTCAAAAAGATATTGCAAGGCTCAAAAATTGATGCTTTTTTTGAAAGCTTGAGTACTTCCGATAAAGATTTAAAAACCGCACCGAGAGGCTATGACGTGGAACACAAGCATGTCGAAATCTTAAGGAGAAAATCTATTACTCTGATGCGAAATCTCACCGAAGCAGAAGTCTGTGGAGAGAATTTTCCCGAACTGATCGAAGAAGCTTATCTGACTTTGTTGCCCTTCAATAATTATTTGGAAAAAGCGATTTCTTTTGAGCCTTGAACCTACGTTTAATGCTAGTTCTCAATGAATGAGAACATTTTTTAAATCTCCTCGACGGGATGTTGCATATCCTCTAGTTGCACGGTCCCGATGAGTTCTATTGCCCCTTTTTCTTTGGATCGTTCTTGTATTTCGATGCCTTCCCACTGGTCTCCGCAAGCATTGTGGATTTTTGCATAATTCAGAATCAATTTCCCACCTGGGGCAATCACAATTTTAGCGTTTTTGGGTAGAGATAAACGACAACTAATTTCCAAGATACCGCCTGCTTCAATAAATAAATGCCCCTCCAAATCCCTTGCGCTACGCCAGACCGTAGTATCTTGGATATATACACTTTTTTCAGGCTGCAATTCGCACCAAGTTGGAACCAAAAGTTTGCGTGGACGGCTATTCAAAGTGGACATCATCCGATGCACCCTCCCGATTTGGCAAGGCGTGATGGCAAGTTGCCAAGCGTTGTAATCCATTAGATTGTTAGAAGCCAAAGAATCACATTTGCTTCCATTCTTGCTTCTATTCCAGCAGTTTGGATTTTTGGGTGTGTCCTCACAGCCGTCATTATACGCCCAGGTATGCTGCAAACCAAATACGTGTCCCACTTCGTGATTCAATATTTGTCGGTAGTGCCAAAAAGGTTTTCCGCCTTCATAGACACCAGCCATTTTGATATTTGTTCCCAGTGCTACACCTACACCGCCACCCGCATAAGTCCTTGATCGAATACTATCTGGATGATGTGGCATCACAAAAACATTCAACACGCTATCTAGTTGGATGCCATA
>JBCCRX010000641.1:0-2040 GCA_039201015.1 Bacteroidota bacterium
ATTACATATTCAAGCCAAAAGAGAACCTTTTAATAAAACATTGCAAGAGAATTACAAATCGTTTCGGAATTTTGTGACATGCCAAATAAACAATGCCAAAAAGAATTACTACAAAAATGAGTTTTCAAACTGTAAAACAAACCAAAATGAAAAATGGAGGTACATAAATGAAGTTTTAAACAGAAAAAAACCATCAAAAGAAAATACCATCATTTTACAGAAAAATTCTGGTGAGCTAATAGAAAATCAATATGATGTGGCAAACAGCTTCAATATGTTTTTTACCAAAATTGGAACAGAACTAGCTTCAAATATTTCACCAACAAATTCAAGACCAGAAGATTATTTTAAAGATATAAATTTGAATTTAGTCCCAACTTTCAATTTTGAACCTATTGATACAGCAAGAGTCTCGTCAGTAATTGATAGTTTTTCTACCAAAAAAGCGACAGGACCAGATAAAGTCCCAATGAGGGCACTAAAAGAAAATAAATATTGGCTTATCCCAGTAATTGCGTATCTCACCAATCTTGCCATTTTAACCTCAACTTTCCCAGATTGTTTAAAAACAGCACGAGTAAAACCACTTTTTAAAAAGGGCAACCCAAAAGAATGCACAAATTATCGACCTATCTCAATTTTATCCGCACTTTCTAAAATCATTGAAAAAATTTTATCTCTGCAAATACGACATTTTTTGGAAACTAACTTTATTTTAACGGATTGTCAATTTGGTTTTCGAACCAATAGAAGTACAACTGATGCCATATCCCACATCATGGAACAGCTTTATACCAATTTTAACACACGCAAAATTACTCAGGGAGTATTTCTTGATTTTTCAAAGGCATTCGATACCATAAACCACGATATTTTAGTAAGAAAATTAAAATTTTATAGCTTTTCAGATTGTGCCATATTGTTGATACAAAATTATCTCAAAAACCGAAAGCAATTTGTTTTTATAAATGATGTTTCCTCTGAATACAGAGATATTGAAATTGGAGTTCCCCAAGGATCCATCCTTGGGCCTCTACTATTTTTGATATACATTAATGACCTTTTGAAATCCGCTCCAGAATTGAGCTACATACTATTTGCCGATGATACTAATATTTTTAGCGCAGATAGCCAACTAATTTCGTCTAAAATTACTCTTGTTGACAAGTGGTGTCAAACTAATAAGCTTGTAATTAACTATGAAAAGACACATCAAGTTATCTTTCGAGATTCAAAGAAAAGGTTGAATTTGGAAGATTTTACCCTAAATATGGGCCAATCAATTTTAGAAATCAATATGGAAACAAAATTTCTGGGTATAGTTATCGATTCAAACATTAATTTTAAATCACATTTGAAAAGCCTATGCAAAAAATTAAATCTAAACCTCCTTATGCTGAGAGCCATGCGTCCTTTTCTTGATAACAAAAGTATGGTTGACCTTTATTACACCTTTTTCTATCCACATTTAATTTACGGCATTGAATTTTGGGGGCATGCTTCAAAAACTGACTTGAAAAAGATCCTTGTCTTGCAAAAAGCTGCCCTGCGTGTTTTAGTTCATGTAAAACCAGGGAAACATGTCACTTCATTCTTTTCAAAATTGAAAATCATGCCATTAAAAATGTTGTTTGAATTTAGACTGTTAAAACTTCTACTAAAAACATATTCTCACGAAGAAATTTCAAAACTCATGCCAAACCATGAATATAATACAAGAAACAAAACCCTGACTTTTAAGAAAGCCAACAACAATAGAGGTGAGAGGTCCTTGTTGTGCAGCGGCATTAAGCTGTACAACAGGTACCTATTGAGGGACTGGGCAGGCCCCGCGGGTGGTCTTTCGGAAGGCTTGGCCGGGCGCCTCTGGGCCCATGCGAGACAGTAGATACGGAGCTCACTCCTGCGCCGCCTTGCCTGGTTGCGTGATGCTTTACACAGCCTCCAACGGGACAGTCGCCACTCTAGTATTCAGACTATCTGGCTGTGCCCTTGCTTTTTTTATTATTCTTTTAGTGTCCTCATCATTTTACTTCGTTA
>JBCCRX010000642.1:0-2037 GCA_039201015.1 Bacteroidota bacterium
GAAATTAGTATATAGCTTGATTTCACAAATTTAATTATATCAAAGATACATAAAACACGTCAAAACAGAGTTAACTTATTGATTATCAGATATTTAATTTTTTGTAAAAATCGTGCTTCAAAAATTAAAACATACTCTAATAAACAATTAAACTCAACTATTTTGAAAGTAGGAATTATCGGTGCTGGTATCGCGGGCATCGCAAGTGCGGTTCGTATGGCGAGTCGAGGCTATGAGGTAGAAGTCTTTGAAGCCAATAACTATCCTGGTGGCAAGCTCTCTCAGTTTCAAATTGGGGCGTATCGTTTTGACGCAGGGCCTTCTCTTTTCACAATGCCGTCCTATGTAGAAGACTTGTTTCGAGTGGCGCAAAGAGACATTAAAGATTATTTCAGCTACGAACGTCTAGCCGTAGTGTGCGAATATTTTTGGGAAGACCAAACTCGACTGACGGCTTTCGCAGAACAGAATCAGTTTGCAGCAGAAGTAGAAGAAAAACTGGATATTCCTGCTGACAAAGTGCTGAATTTACTTTCCGACAGTGCCCATAAATACGAAGTGACAGGTAAAATTTTCTTGGAGAAATCCTTGCATCGTTTGGACACTTGGTTGAATCTTTCCACGGTCAAAGCCATGCTCAAGATTCCCACTTTGGATTTGTTTAGTACGATGAATCGAGTAAATGAAAAGCAGTTGCAGCATCCAAAGTTGGTACAATTGTTCAATCGCTACGCCACTTACAATGGTTCAAATCCTTACAAAACGCCTGGCTTGCTGAATATTATTCCGCATTTTGAATATGGTTTCGGTGCATTTTTTCCAAAAGGTGGCATGTTTGCTATCACGAATAGTTTATTTCAATTGGCAAAGGACTTAGGCGTACGTTTTCATTTTGGGCAAAAGGTGGAAGAAATTATCGTAGAGCATAAAACGGCAAAAGCACTCCAAGTTGCGGGTGAGAAAAAGACATTTGATCGTATCATCAGCAATATGGATGTCTTTCATGCCTACCGAAAACTCTTGCCCGACGAACAGCACCCGCATCGCATTTTGAGACAACCCAAATCCAGTTCTGCGCTTATTTTTTATTGGGGTGTCGAGCGCAGCTTTCCAGAGCTGGATGTCCATAATATATTGTTTAGTGAAGACTATGAAACGGAATTTACCAAAATGGAAGCAGGTGACATTCACGATGATCCAACGGTTTATATTAACATTACCAGCAAAAAGAATCCAGCAGATGCCCCAGAGAATTGCGAAAATTGGTTCACTATGATTAATGTGCCTTGCAACAGTGGACAGGATTGGGGACAATTGGTCAAAACAGCCAAAAAGAACATTTTAGCTAAAATCAAGCGGACTTTGGGGGTCGAACTTAGTCCATTGATTGCTTGCGAAGATTTGCTTGATCCTAGAAGCATAGAAAGTCGAACACAATCGCATTTGGGCGCCTTGTACGGTACGAGTTCTAATAATAAAATGGCCGCTTTTTTGCGTCACGCCAACTTTTCCAAGCGCATCAAAAATCTGTACTTTTGCGGTGGTAGTGTGCATCCAGGCGGTGGCATTCCGCTTTGTTTGCTCTCTGCTAAAATTGTGGATGAAGTCATGGTTTGAGGTGGTACTGCATAGTTCAAACTTGCTTTGAAGTGATCTCTAGAACAACTATTGTGAGTCTTAAGTAGTCTTTATTCTTTCAGAATAGATTTCGAATTTACTAACTATCACTTCATCTTTTACCGCTTAAAAACCTAAACAAGATTTCACTCCTGTACACTTTTAAATCTATGTGCATAATGAAAGAGTTTTTTCTGCGAAAAAATTCAAGAAGTCCTTGGGACAGAAATAAAATTTTGAAAATTATTAACTGATGTTACGCAAAACACCAAATTGCAAATGGAACAAAGTGCCACTTGTTTACAAATCGTCGGGTGTCATCCTCACGCCTAAGGCGGACACGGTGAGGCAGACAAGTCGAACCCGACGATTTGTAGGAAAATTCTTTCAGAGCGAGCTATATTTGAGCTTTTAGCAAAA
>JBCCRX010000643.1:0-2034 GCA_039201015.1 Bacteroidota bacterium
CCTAAATTTTCAGGCTGTAAGCAATTGCGGTTAATCTGCGTAACTTCTTGGATAATTTGGGTATCGCCACTATCTGATTCGACAACTATTTGGATTTTTAATTTCACACTTTTCCCCTATTCAAAAAATAACGATTCTCTATCTCCCGTAAAGTATTGTAGTAAATGTTGGTTAACTTTTTGACGGTCAAAATGGTTTTGATAAACTGAAAGCCAAGTCAGTAGTTCACGGGAGCAACGCGATTTTGTGAAAACCAGTGCGATCGCCAAAATCAGATATAGACACTTAGGCTGTTTATTTACTTTATAATTACGTTTATATACTTAAAAAAAGCATAAGAGAGAGTTGCAGCGAAGCTGCAACTCTCTCTTCTTTGACATAAAAAAAAGGTAAGATTTCCTATTGTCAAGGGTTTTGAGCAGCAAAACCCTCTGTAAGGAGCGCTTACCAAGATGAATAAAATATATGCAACTTTAGATTTAAACAAATCTCTGGAGGAATTTAAAGATAATATTACGAAAGTTTTAGAATTAACTGATATTGAAAATTGGGACGGAGCAAAAATAAAAGATAAAGAAAATGAAATAAGAAATATTGCTCTAATTTTAGCCGGTCAATGTGTAGCGATTCTCTTGTATAATCTGTCTCATAGTACGTTAGCTATCAATACTGCCAATGAAAAAACACAAGCATGGTGGCGTACAAAAACAAAAAATCATGGATATAAAAAACGTCAAATATTAACTATAGAAAATGTAGAATTAAATCTCAAATTGCCTTATGTTGTGGAACGTAATAATAAGAATAGTAAAACAAGCAAGACTTTAAATCAAGGATTTTGTCCCTTTTTAAGATGGTTAGGGATGGAAGAAGGAATTACTCCCTTAGTTTGGTCAAATATTGCTAAATACGGTGCAATAAGTTCATCATTTGAAGCTGCACGTCTAACATTAATAGATTGGGGTATTAATATTAGCTTAAGGCGTATAGAAAGACTTACTTATTGCTTTGGTAAAATTGGATTGAGCCTGCGTGAATCTAAAATATTCAATCTGAAAATCGGTAATATATTACCAGGAAATACATTAAAAGGTCAACGGGTAGTTATAGCTGCTGATGGTGGAAGAACTAGAATTCTTATTGAGAAAAAGGGTCGTAAAAATTCTAAAACAAACAGGCATGGTTTTACTGGAGAATGGATTGAGCCGAAAGTTTTGACTATTTATACCGTCGATGAAAAAGGTAAAAAGAATAAAAACGGTGAAATTCCAATTATAAACGATGGGACTTATGAAGATTATCAAGGATTTTTAAAAATCCTAGAAATGTATCTTGTTAGTTTGGGAATCAATCAAGCGAAACAAGTTTTATTAATCGCTGATGGAGCGGAATGGATATGGAAACATATTCCTCCTCTTCTTAAAAAAATGAATTGCCCTTTAGAAACTTATCAACTATTAGACTTTTATCATGCCACAGAACACTTACAAGTATTTGCAGATAATGCTTTTTCTAAAGAAGCAGAACGAAAACAATGGTTTAAACAAAATCGTTCTGCATTAAAAAAAGGCAAGATAAATTTCATTCTTCAAGATATGAAGAAAATTAGTTTAGTATTTGCTGGTGAACGTCGTAAAAATTTAGATAGAGAAATAAATTATTTTATCAAGGGTAATAAAGAAGGACGTTTTAATTATCAAAAAATTTCATCTCTTAAACTACCCATTGGTAGCGGTGCTGTGAAAAGTTTAATTCGCCAAGCAGTTAACTTACGTATGAAAGGAAATAGCAAATTTTGGTTAAAAAAGAATGCTGAAATAATGTTGCACGCTCGTTGTCAATGGATTGCTGGCTGTTGGAACAACTTCTGTGACTCTATTTTAACTGCACTTGTTAAGCCGATACAGATTGCATAAATTATACCAACCATTCTTTTTTTATCTTTATTCTGTAATTATTAGCACCCTTCCGCTGGGGTATTTTTTGCTGACTTTATATCTATAATTAAGAGATGTGTGCCGCTTTGCGGCACAC
>JBCCRX010000644.1:0-2028 GCA_039201015.1 Bacteroidota bacterium
GGAAAAGGGCCACAACCGAAAGATGCCTTGGTCGGAAGCAAAAAGAGCAGTAGAAAGAAAAGACTTGCCGTGATGCCGTAGCGATTTGATGTCATTTTGTGCAAATTGAGTGCTGAACTTAGGGTCATTTGAAAGCGATAAATGTAGACATTTTCTACGAGGATAGAAACGAATTTGCCTACGTTATGAATATCCAAAAACACATCCTACCTTTGCGTTTGAAATTATCCCAATAGTTTGTAAAGCTGAAAGCTTGAAGACTACTAGCCATTATCAAAAACATCATATGAGATTACTACTACAACACATCGCTTTCGCGGTCTTCTTTGCTTGTACCTTTTCCCAAAATGATGCAGAGATGGAGCAAGCAGAACTTAGTATAGCTTCCATTGCAACCGACACCTCCAAAACCGACACCATACCAGCAGATAGCCTTCAACATATCGCTGCCGATACCATTAAGCGCATAAAAATTATCGGCGTTGGCGATATGATGCTGGGTACAAATTATCCTTCCGCTTCTTACTTACCGTCCAATGGTGGAAAAGATTTGCTTCGGGCAGTAGTCGATACTTTAAAAAGTGCGGACGTCACCTTCGGTAATTTGGAAGGAACCATACTAGATGAAGGTGGGACGGTGAAAAGATGTAAAGACCCTAGTGTGTGCTATGCTTTTCGCTCTCCTGAATCCTACGGGCAGCACTTCGTGAATGCAGGTTTTGATGTCGTCAGTTTAGCCAATAATCACAGTGGCGATTTTGGGCCAACGGGCAGAACCCGCACCAAAGCAGTCCTACAATCTTTAGGCATCGAATACGCAGGTTTAGCAGGAACGGATGAAAAAGTCATTTTTGAAAAAGACGGCATCAAATACGGATTTTGTGCTTTCGCGCCCAATCGAGGTACATGCGATATTCGCAATATCGCGCGAGCAAAGCAAATTGTGAGTAGTTTGGAAGCCGAAAGTGATATTGTGATCGTCTCTTTTCACGGTGGGGCAGAAGGAGCGAAAAATCAGCATGTACCTAAAAAGACGGAAACCTATTACGGCGAAAATAGAGGCAATGTACACGCTTTTGCACACGCTGTCATTGATGCGGGAGCAGATGTGGTCTTTGGTCATGGCCCGCACGTGACGCGCGCCGCTGAACTCTACAAAGATCGTTTTATCATTTATAGCTTGGGTAATTTTTGCACTTACGGACGCTTCAATTTGAGAGGCGCAGCGGGCATTGCACCCATCATTGCTTTGGAAGTGGATGAGACGGGTAAATTTCTATCGGGCAACGCCATTCCGATTTACCAGCAAAAGACGCACGGGCCTAAATTCGATCCACAGAATCGAGCGGTACTTAAACTCATAGAATTGACGAAATCGGATTTCCCAAATGGTGAACTGCAAATTAGTTCAGATGGGAGTCTTCGGAAAGGATGATGTGTAGAAGTAATTTTGGTATGGAAGCGTTTTGACCTTAAAGAAAGCTGCTCGCCAAAAATATTTGAAAACAAGATGAAAGCCTAGGTTTCCTCTTGTTTTCAAATAAGTGCTTCTTGACGACAACGAAATAATATTGTCCTCTAAAACCACAATTACTCGCCTCCCAATTCTTTGATCAAATAAGCCGCACGGTCTGCGTATTTACTACCAGATTCTACTTTTTTATAAGCAGCAATGGCATCGCCCGTCTTAGTCAGTTTGGTATTGATTTCACCCTCTAACATATAGAATTTGCCCTTGTCTTTACCGTCTGGTGCTGCTGCGGTAGCCGCTTGTGCGTGCATCAATGCTTTTTCGTAATCTTTTTTGCTACTGTAAGCTTTTGCTACGTAATAGCTCACATCTGCATTTTTAAGTGCCACGGGATGCGCCTCCGCTTTTTCAATGATGGTATCGTATTTTTTAGCTCTTGCTAACTTAATGAAAGCTGTACGGTAGATTTTAACCACTTTTGCTTCCTCCTGACCTGCTTCTTCGTATTTTTTGCCAGCCGTAAAGTAAGCTTCTACCGCTTTCTCCTTTTTATCAGA
>JBCCRX010000645.1:0-2022 GCA_039201015.1 Bacteroidota bacterium
AAATAAACTCGCCCTAAGTATTGTTTTTCAAGCTTTTATTCACGGGCTGCGCCAAGCTTCAGCTCTGATTAGCACCTTGTTTTGGCTCATACAGTATTTTGTTTTTAACGCCTTTTTGGCACTTTTTTCTCTAAAAGAAATTAGGTCGATTTTGATAATTCCTCAAAAAAATTCAGAGAACCAAAAAATATAAGAGAGTGCAGCTTATCAGTTAGCAATTAGTTGCATTAACTTTTGCTATTTTACTAAACTGAAAAGTCCTTAAACTATTGTGAAGTAAAAAATAAAAGTTTGTTGTCTTTTGAAAAATTTAAGAAAATAAGGATTGGTATCAGTTATCATCAGCGGAAAATCTTTAAGCAATCATTGTAGCGATTGGAGCGACGACGGCGTTTAAAATCGGCATTGTTTTCAAAATTGAGAACAATGGAAATTTCACTTGCGCCACCTGTGCCACCAGAAGAATTGGCGAGTCCCGAAATCGTAAAGTCGTAGCTGTAGCCGATTCTGAAAATATCGTATTCTACACCTACCAGAAAGATAGCCGCATCTGGATTTCTCCAAGCATGGCGATACCACATGCCTGCAAAAAAAGCACCGTATCCTGCGTAAGCTCCCGCATTGACTTGCCCAAAATCGCCCTGACGAATGAAGGTGACATTTGGAGAGATGAAAGAACCGAGTTGTTTTCGATTGCCTTTTTTCAAAGTAATTTCTCCGCCTGCCTGTACGGAATAGCGCATGGGCAGTCCCGTTGTTAAATTGCTACTGATGCTGGTAAAAGTTTCGTTGGGTGTATTGAGATGTTTTGCACCGAATCCAAAATAGAAATTACGCCCGTAGGCGAGTAAGCCCGCGCCAATAGTAGCGTAGGTGCGCGTCAGATTGTCGGGCGGCAATTCTTCCGAACCACTGATGACTCCTTCGATTGGGTCAATTTGATCTAAAAAAACGAGTTCATTCCAGTTTAAAGTCGATTGTCGAAATCCTGCCTCTACCCCAAATTTGACAAAAAAATCGTCCTGTACTTGCACTCGATAGCCATAGATAGCGGTGGCTTGGTTGAGTTTGTAAATTCCTTCGCCTGCATTGTCCGTCTGTATCATCAATCCGATACTACTGTTGAGCGGCTCAAAAAATTGCCCGTAAGTGGCTGCATAGGTTTTATAGACATTCAGCGGTGCTGCCCATAGCCATTGACTTCGGTAGTTGAATGCGATGCGCGGCGCAAGGGTATTGCCCGCAAAAGCGGGATTCAATTGCATCGGCGTCACGAAAAACTGACTAAAAACAGGATCTTGCGCTTGCAATCGGAAAGAAGCCAAAAAACAAAAGCACAATAAGTAATAAACTGGTTTCATATCTTAAGCTTTTTTATGGCATTTTTGGAAAGTTCCCTTTCACTAATTAGGCGTGTACGAAGTATTGAAATTTTTAACATTTAGCTCAAAGCAATGCTGAATAGCGCTTAAAAATCGTTCAACAAGTATGCTCAAGTTTTTTTCTTCGGACGGAAACACAAATTTTTCCAGATTTTTTGAAGAAAAATCTGGAAAAATTTGTGTTTCCGTCCACAGAGATTTATTGGACATACTTGTTGAGAGATTTCAGGAGCTTTATTCAGCTTTAATCTTTTTTAGATGATACCTTCTACCTTCGTACACGACTATTTACCAATTGTAAATTAGGAATTATAGGTTATCCAGCAAACAATTCGCTCCTTAATAACTCAAAGGCAAGCTAATGTATTATTCACTATTTCTTCTTTTATGTTATCGTTTTATCAGTTTTGAGACAATTACTACAAAAACGGAAGCAAGGCAATTGTAAGAAGCCCGCTCTTGTTTAAATTGCTGAGGATGTTTATTTGTTTACTCGCTAAGTAACGTTCAAAAAATTAGATCGACATTTGAGTATGGATTCCGTTTCCAAAATTCGCAGAAAGTTTCTTTTCTGATGAGAAAAACTTTCTGCTTAAGGGATTTTAAGGGTGAAAAGCATCAAAAATTAGAGATTTTTGAT
>JBCCRX010000646.1:0-2011 GCA_039201015.1 Bacteroidota bacterium
TGGCGTGAAATGTGTGAGATCGAATATGGGTTCGGGTTGCGGCAATACGGGATAAGCCGAACCGTAGTAAAAACGCACCGTGTCGCCAACATCGCTTTGCCAAAGATCATCGTCCATCACGACGACCAATTGATTTCTAGGCCCATACGCATTGGGTGTAGGCGTAAGGGACTCTCGTGTTTCTTGTGTACAGCTTGCTGCTAAAAGTAGAAGTAGCAGAAAAAATCCAATTGATTTTAGTTTATCTATCATTGTCTATGTCTGTGATTTTTGTCTATTTGACAATTTTTATATTTACTTGAATAGTTGAGGGTTCATAAGACTATAGAAGTTTTATTTTGAGGCGTACTAGAACGGTCTTGCAAGTTTTTGCTTACAATGAACATCATACATATTTACTAGCAACTACTTTATTCTTTTGATTTTTTCCAATAGTCTTGATAGTATTTAATCTGTTCTTTGAGACGAATTTCTTCTCTTCTTAAATATCTATGATAGCTATCCATTATTATCCCTGACATGTCATCTGGATGATAAATTCCAATCTGATTGAAGTATTTTGACAGCCTTGAACCTCCCCATAGTTGCCAATTATTTCTCATCCAAATTCCTATACCAAAAAGATGATTACCTGATGAATATTCATCTTCTGTCAATTTTGTAATTTCTATTTTTATGCTATCGGAGTAAATCTTATCTAAAGTTTCAAAACAATCTTCTAAATTCTTTGGAATGTAAATGCCTCTTAAGCTGTCGGTTACAAATCTGACTTTATCTTCTTTATTACGCCTTTGTTGTCTTATTTGGAAAGGTTTGAGTATTTGATTGTGATTCACTTTCCCAATTTTCAATTTTCGCTGATAAGTCCTAAGGACAACCTCAATCATATCAATTGGAATTTTCAATCCTTTCTTTTTGTAGTATTTACCAAGTCTTGCATCTTTCTTTGCACCTCTCCGTGTCCATTTATAAAACCATACATCCATTACATCGAACTCGGAATCTGAGCCTTGATACAAAATCAACAAACTATCAGAAGTAGTATTAGTCAGTCTTTCTTTTATGCCAACAGATAGTTTTTTATCTAACCTTTCAATTGCTTGATTGATATTCTTTGGAATCTTTGAAAAAACTTGTCCACTCAATTCTGTGATTGAAAAAATTAATATAAGTGATACGATAATTTTAGTTTTCATTTCTCATACTCATATTAGTTAACTAAAGAACAAAAGCTAAAAGCATAATAATCATATTCTATGGAAATCGCCAAAAATCACAATTGACCATATAAGCTGTTAGGAGATATGGCGCCTTGCGTAAACAATTATTTTATCCTCAAAGTTAATCATCTCTAGCAAAATAGATGCGTTCCATAGATAGTTTGGTGCATTAAAACTAGGTTTTGTATCTTTCGCCCTACATCAAAAAAGGAGCAAATCAAGGCTTCGACAAATAGGAAAATCAATGCAGATAAAACCATTATTTGATTTAAAAGACAAAGTCGCTGTGGTGACGGGTGCTTCCAAAGGCATCGGAAAAAGCATGTCAAGGGGCTTGGCGGAATTTGGAGCGAAAGTCGTAGTGAGTTCGCGCAAACAAGATGCCGTGGACGCCGTCGCAGAGGAATTTAAGGCGGAAGGTTTAGAAGCAGTTGGCATTGCTTGTCACGTAGGAAAAAAAGAGCAACGCACTGCATTGATTGAAAAAACCGTCGAACACTACGGCAAAGTGGACGTATTAATCAACAATGCAGCGACCAATCCTTACTTCGGACCAATTGACCAGATGACCGAAGAAATCTACCAAAAAACGATGCAAATCAATTTGGATGCGGCGCTCTTTTTGAGCAATTTGGTCTATCCAATCATGAAGCAAAATGGCGGCGGCAGCATTATTCATATCAGTTCTATCGAAGGACTACATGCCTCGGCAGGTTTTGCTGCTTACAATTTGAGTAAAGCCGCTTTGGTGATGTTGACCAAAAATCAAGCAGCAGAATGGGGCAGCGACA
>JBCCRX010000647.1:0-1994 GCA_039201015.1 Bacteroidota bacterium
ATCTTCAAGTAGTAGATTGAAGGATTTACGATCATAGCTCGTCGTATCTTTGAATTGTCGATCTGTTGTTATTAATTTGTAGTTCATGTTTTTCGCCTAAATTACGTAATCTACTCAGTATCAAAGTAAAACAAGTCTAATCATCCAGTTGGCGTCAAAAGGATGTACAGACCAAATAATAAGCTGCTTTTAAAAGAAGAATATTTGAATCGTTCAGACTCGGTTTTATATGAAGTCTTTTGCGCAAATGGTAATTTAGAAGAGTCAGGAATTAAATTGAATGATAGAAAAATTGGAGTATGGAGTTACTATTCTGAAAATGGGATAAAGGAGAAAGAAATTGAATATCAAGGAAATTATTACAATGGTATTTACAGAGAATTTTATTCAAATGGAAAATTGAAGGAAGAAGGAAACTACATTGTGATTGTAAAAGAAAGAGAAGTAAATTTAATTGACCCTGAAACTTTTGAGGAAACCAAATCGGTAAGAAAAATGGAAACCTCCGTGAAAGAAGGGAAATGGATTTACAAGGATGAACACGGAAAAATTGTGAAAGAGGAATATTTCAAAGAGGGTAAATTGAAAAAGAAAACGAGTGACAACAAAGGCTAAAATGTCCATTCGCCCTATGCGGGCGCACAGCATTTAGCCAAACCGTTAGCTTCAATAAAATAATTCAAAAATGACAAAGAGATCAATCAATTTATATTTCTCTATTGAGCCAAAATTTCTAATAATACTTTTATTAGCATCTAGTTTGTTATTCGGGCATAACAATTTGTATTCACAAGAATTAGAAGAAATAATTCAAAAGGTAGAAAATACTCTTAGCTCACCCAAATCAGACAGTCTTGATCTGACATGGTCTCTTGAAGAACGGATGGAACATTATAAAATACCAGCAGTTAGTATTGCTGTTATCTCAAATTACGAACTCCATTGGTCTAAGGCATATGGATATGCTGATAAAGAAAAGAAAATACTTGCCACAACAAAGACTCTTTTTCAAGCTGCATCAATTAGTAAGTCATTAAACTCACTTGGATTATTGAGTTGGGTTGAACAAAACCAAATAAACTTGGAAGATGATTTTAGTGATCATCTAAGCTCTTGGAAATTAAAATCAAGAAAAAAGTCTAATGGTGAAAAGATTACAATATCAAATTTGTTATCGCATACCTCCGGTCTTTCTGGTCACGGTTTTGATGGATATGGTGAAGAAGACAAACTACCAAGGACAATTCAAATATTGAATGGCAAAAAACCTTGTAATTCTAAAAGAGTTGAATCTAAATCAGAGCCTAATTTGGAGTTTAAATATTCTGGGGGTGGAATTACAATTACGCAATTGATCTTAGAAGAGAGTTCTGGTAGCAGTTACGATAAATATATGAAAGAACATATATTAAATCCTTTGGGTATGACTAAAAGTACTTTTAATCAGCAAGTACATAATAATGATACGCAAAAAGCAAGTGCATATTGGGTATCTGGAGCTCAATTAGATGGCAAATACCGTAGATATCCTGAGATGGCAGCAGCTGGATTATGGACAAATCCAGCAGAACTAAGTCATTTTATAATTGAAATTCAAAAATCCTTAAGGGTCTTCGGTTATTTTTGTGGAAAATGAAAAAAGTACTTTTTTCATTTCCCACTAGAAGGGGTTTTGTGGAGAGAGAAAATTACATAATTTTCTCTCTCCACAAAATTCCCCGATAAGCCATCCTTAATTGGCAAATCGAATAAATTTATTTCTCAAGAAATGGCAATAAAAATGGTAACTCCACATATTGAAAAAGGTATAACTGGATTAGGAGTCTTTTTAGAAACTATTAATAATAAAAAATACTGTAACTACTCAGGTACAAAAAATCAAAGTCAGCAATCCGACTAAACCGTACCTAATGTTGTTGAAATTGCATAAAAACGCTACTATTGCGCTGTGACAAAAGATGAAGAAATAGCAATACTTAAGGCACAAAATGCCG
>JBCCRX010000648.1:0-1975 GCA_039201015.1 Bacteroidota bacterium
GATTATTTAGGGACTATTACTTATCTGAAAGGGGTATTTAATTTAGGCTTGTACGAAGTATCAGGAATTAGGTATTAAGACTAAATATTCTGTACTAAAACACAGATTTTAGGACTAATCTCTAACTAAAATCCCTAAATTTCATACTTCAACAGCTAGATTTTGGCTACCTGATACCTTATACTCAGTACTTCGTACACGCCTATATTTAATGCTGAAATTATGTGCCATTTATTTTTGTAACTGACACCCAGATTTTATCAAATAATTGAAACCTTGACGATTTTACAAAAACGAGGGTTTTTATGTACTTAATACCTGCCTTTCAGGTTTAGAAAGTGCTGTTATTTAACCAAATTGTAGTGAGTATTACCAAATATCAATCTGCCAATAGATACCAACACTTGTTAATAACTTTCCGCATTAAGTAAAAAATAAAATTACATCTTTGTTTCTGTTTTGCACTTCTAGGCACTCCGTTTTGAATATACGGATTGAAGAGAGGGGAATCACGTGAAAGTCGTGAGCTGTTGCGCAACTGTAAGTCCGCCTAAGGCGGATAAGCCAGATTACCTTCCTCGAATGTGCGGATGTTGCTTTCGCATCAAAAGCAAATGTCTGAATACCTACCAACTTTGGAGCTTGGCTTCAATCAGAGGGGATTGCGTTTTCGTACATATTGCTTTTGTATTTCTTACTATCAAAAAAAGTAATATGAGTATTTTCGATAAACGCATCAATTATAAGCCCTTTGAGTATCCTGAAGTTTTACAGTTTACAGATGCTATTAATAAATCCTTTTGGGTGCATTCAGAAGTAGATTTTACGGCTGATATGCAAGATTTTCATGCTCACCTCAATGATAATGAAAAGGAAGTTGTCAAAAAGAGTCTTTTAGCGATTGCTCAAATTGAGGTAGCCGTTAAATCATTTTGGGGGGATTTATACCATCATTTCCCTAAGCCAGAATTTAATGGTCTGGGAAGTACCTTTGCGGAGTGTGAATTTCGTCATTCAGAAGCTTATTCTCGCTTACTGGATGTACTAGGATACAATAACGAATTTGCTGATTTACTTGAAACTCCCGTTATCCGTAAGCGCATTGATTATCTTTCAGAAGCTTTAGCGCATACCAAATCGACAGATAAAAAGAAGTACGTTTTTTCGCTTATCCTTTTTTCAATCTTAATCGAGAATGTCTCTCTATTCAGCCAGTTTGCCATTATCCTTTCCTTTACTCGCTTCAAAGGAGTGATGAAAAATATCAGCAATATCATTGCCTGGACTTCCATTGACGAACAGGTACACGCGAATGCGGGCATCTTTATCGTGAATAAAATAAAAGAGGAATTTCCTGAATTTTTTGATGAAAAAACGATAGAAGAGCTGCGCATAATTGTGGCAGATTCAATCAACGTAGAAGCAGAAATCTTGGATTGGATTTTTGCAGGAGGTGAAATAGAAAATGTATCCAAAGACAATCTACTCAACTTCATGAAATTTAGAGCTGATGATAGTTTGAGTAAGATTGGTTTAGAAAAGATATTCTTCGTTTCAGAATATAATTACCAACCAATGGTGTGGTTTGAGGAAGAAGTTTTTGCTAATAGCCTTGATGATTTTTTTGCAAAACGTCCTGTAGAATATACAAAACATGACAAGAGTATCACCGCTGATGATTTGTTTTAGCCTTTAGAGCTTAAACGCGGAGAAAACTTATTTATGAAAAATTTGCATTGGTAACGGATAGTGATTTATGAGAACCGATTACCATTTCGTAATGATTAAAAAATGGAAGTATTAGAAAAAACAGAAACAATGTGGTGGCTGAATGAAGAGAGTCAAAACATGCTTAACCGAGGATATTTACTGAAAGGTGAAACTGTAAAGACAGCCATTGAAAGAGTGGCTATGGCTGCTGCCAGACGACTCTTTAAACCTGAAATGGCAGAGTCTTTCATCGAACTTATCGAAA
>JBCCRX010000649.1:0-1970 GCA_039201015.1 Bacteroidota bacterium
AAAAAATTATCCGAGTCTGAGATATTGAAAAGTTAATAGTTTGGATAAAAAAGTCACTTAGTCCGGATGGCCTGAGCAATGAGATGCTTGAAATGACATCTTCTGTTACCTTTAAAAATATTGTCGCCATTTTTGAAAAGCGTTTCGCCGTGAGGATTTTCCTGGAAGCCTTGAAATGTGCCAAAGTTATAGCTATTCCAAAAGTGAACAATCCTAAATTGCCATCCGAATTCCAGCCAATTTCAATTTTGAGCCCACTGAGTAAGATATTCGAGAGAGAAGCTTCAATCTTTTTGCAGACGAGCAGTATGGCTTCAGGAAAAAGAGGTCTACTATTCATGCAATTGCAAACATTTTGGAGAAATTACGATCAAACATGGATAAAAATGTGCGAATACTGCAGCATGCTTCATTGACTTGAAAAAAGCTTTTGATACGATAGATCATACACTTCTGTTGAAAAAACTCGCAAATTACGGCGTTCGAGGACCGGTTTTCAGATTTCTGACTAGTTACTTAAATGAAAGGAGTCAATATGTCGAACATGAAGAAATAAAGTCAAATTTTCGGAATGTTTGGCTTGGTGTACCGCAAGGATCTATACTCGGACCCTTACTATTTTTAATTTTCATAAATGACCTTCCTGAATCCTTGACAAAATCGTTCGCCACGCTCTTTGCTGATGATACCACCCTGTTCACAGATGAAAACTGTTCACTTGAAAATTTACAAAATGATCTTGCGCACATTTCGACATGGATACAGACTAATAAAATGACATTGAACGCCAAAAAGTCGGAAGTTATGATATTTGATGCAAATAGTAATTTTCAATTCACAGTAAATGGTGAAAACATTTCAAACTCACCCAATTGTAAATACTTGGGCCTTTTTCTGGACAGAAAACTGGACTTTTCATATCATATAGACTATATATCTAAGAAGTTAGCTCGAATGTGTGGTTTCATTTTCCAAGCTAGAAAATTTTTCGATAAAAAATATCTCCTGATTTATTATAACTACTTCTGTAAGCCCATAATTCAATATGGTGTACTCGTGTATGGTTGTACTACAACAAATCATTTGAACAGAATTTATTTACTGCAAAAAAAGATTATCAGAGCTATTTTCCACATCCCGAAGAAGGGATCAACAGAAAATTTATTTAAGAAATACAACATATACACGGTGTATGACTTACATCTATATGAACTTTTCAAAGAATTAGTTCTTCAAATAAGAAAAGAATCGCCTCTGCTAATTTTCGAATGCCCCAATACCGGAACACGTAGGTTCACCAGGTATACATCCAAACAATTGGCCTTGCCACTACTCTGTAGAAATAAAAAAACAGAATTTGCACTTAAGAACAGACTCAATAGAATTTATAACTTCTTTCAGATTTCCCTTTTACTTCCCAAGGACCTGATAAATTTTAGTAAAAACCAGTTAAATTCCTTTTTCCATGATTTTAGTGATGTGTTCATACGAGACAATAAAGAACTTTATAAACTATTCTACTCGTGATCTTTTTGGAAATGCTAAATGCTGGGTTAAGGTGTTTAGGTTGAGGTTTTCTGCTCTGGGTGACTTCTGAGCGGGCAGTAATGCCTTTTTGAGCTTGTTTGTAAGCTTTAACGTTAGCGTAGGTTGTTCCATCACTACAAGTTGCTAGAGCGTTTATACCTACATCTACACCAATAATATCTCGTTCTTTAGCAGTAGGAGTTGGTTTCTCATCATATTTAAAACTAATATACCAGTTGTCTACTTTTTTTGATATTCTCACATTTTTGATCGGTACAGAAGGTAAGATTTCGCATGTTTTTACTATTCCTATTCTGGGTAGTTTTATATAGTTTCCTTTCAGGATATTAATACTTCCTTCTAAATAGAAACTGTCTTTTTTCCCTTTTTTCTTAAATTTAGGAAACCCACGTCCGGGAATAGTTAGAAAGTTTTTAAATGCC
>JBCCRX010000650.1:0-1943 GCA_039201015.1 Bacteroidota bacterium
GCTACCCGTAGCTTTGCCTTTTACAAAATCATATTCTGCATTGCTAAAGCCGCTTAATGGTGGCGCAGTTTGATAACTCACTTCATCGCTTTGGTCTCGATCAAAGTCGTAGGTATCGTAATAATTGACGGTGTAAATATCGATTTTACTATCATCAGGTACTGGTTTTAATTTTATTAATAATCAAAAACGCTCTTTTCGCTTCTTCTTTCCATTTTCAGAATAATATATTCTTTTGACTAGTTTTTGCTTTCTATATTTGTCTATCCTCTTTAAATTTCCGTTGGGATAAAATAGTTTCAACTTTCTTTTAGGAATTCCATCTATGAAGTATGCTTCTAATCTTTTAATCTTATTTGGATAAAAATCCATCTGTAATCCATTACATTTATTTTCACAACAAGCATAATAGTATTTAGAAGGATTAGAACTAGGTGTGTAGAGCAATTCCACTGTCTTAATGGTTAAAGTATCTTGTATAATTCTATTTTGATGAATAAAATAGGGCAATGGATCTTTATAAATAGTGGTATAGAGATCAAAAAACCCTGAGTCTAATACCGTTACTGTGTTCTCTACACTATAGTAGGATTTACCATTTTTTTTTAAAGTAAACGGAGATAAAAGTTCTATTTTTTCACTACAATTATCATGCGTATATAATGATAAAGTAGTCTGCGCTCTAGAATGTTGAAAAAATAAAACAATTGAAAAAATTAATATTATTTTTTTCATGTGAATATCATTTTAATGTTGGTATATATGTTTTTCCATTTACCCGAAATGCTTGTCGAGTCCTGTTTGCAATCGCCTGCAATCCTATCGTGTTATTTAATCTGATAGCATCTTGTGTTGCTTGATCTACATTGTGAATGCTAATAGGACCAGTTGGTAGTTGTGAATATCTTTCTGGTAATGTTCTAATATTTGTTACTCCTTCATTGCTGCCAAATAAGCCTTGCCTTTGGTAGCCGGCTAATTCATCTTGTTTGTCTAAAAGAAAAATTGGAGCAACTTCCATTAATCCCCCATAGCTTGCTTCTCCGATCTCAAATTGATAGGCATGTTTTAGTTCATGGGCAAATAGTTCTACGCTTGCACCAGAACTTACCGCTATTTCTAGCGCATTATTTTCAAAATTATAATAAGTTGCTGCTACATCAGTTCCTGTTCCATGAACTGCACCTGCTTCATATAATTCGTTGGTTTCCCTAACATCATATTTCTGACTAGATGCTTCCAGTGTAGCAATTTCAGACTTTACAGTCTCTAACTCTTGGTTATCTTTTTCTAGCTTATTTGCCCTTTTTTCTAGCCTTTTCTTTTTTCCACCTTTTAAATCTCCAGCTTTTAAAGTGGTATTTATTTTAGCGATTTTTTCATTATTAGTTTTCTGTCGGCTATTTATCTCATCTACTACCTTATTCACCCATTCCCAGGCATCCTTTGTAAACTCATTTCCATCTACATCTATATTCCTGACAGGATTATTGCCAGCGTAGTGATAAGTAGAAAAAGAAACAAATTTTTCAGCTAAATTATCTACCACATTCCACCTAGCAATAGCAGGATCAAAATACCTAAACCCATAGTCTAACCAGTTGATGTTTAGCTCAATTTGTTCTTCTTTCCCATTATAAGTATAAGCGTGAGTGTTTTGTTGGATTTCAAAAGCCAGTCCAAAAGCATAGTAATCATTCTGCTGAACCTCCTGTGCAGTGCCAGTACCATCATCCCGAAAAACAACACGCGTATTCCCCAAATGATCAGACAAAGTCCATTCATAAACAGGCAGATTATTTTCAAAAAACACCCTCCCTACCTCATGATAAATCGCCTCCATCTCCCCCTCAAAATACTCTATCCCATTGCAGTAATGACGAACTTTCGCTGCATTTGGATTGATTTTCGCCAAAAAGTCATGCTTGGCAGAAAAACCAGCC
>JBCCRX010000651.1:0-1941 GCA_039201015.1 Bacteroidota bacterium
GAGTACCACAAAACAGCGCATACTATACTCCGTTTTATGGCAATCGTTAAAAGCTAGACTTTGTTTATTCGTTGAATTGTTGATCTGTTTATTGCACAGATTCCCTTGATTTTGCTTTTCTGGTCAATGATTATCAGTTAAACAAATAAACATATCAATATCATAAACAGAAAAAAATTTCTTGCGATTGCCTTGCTACAAAAAGCCTAATTAGAGTAATAGATCTTTCTGGAAAAGTACTGATTGAAGCGATTGGACAGTCACAGCTTGATATTAGTGAATTGATTGCTGGTATTTACTTCATCAAGGTGAATGATGCGGTATTGAAGTTTGTGAAGGAGTAAGGAATCCTTCATGGCGAAAATAAATCAAACGTCCTGTGTAGGTTGTACTGCCTGCACGGGACGTCTTTGTGATATGCTATTCTTTTTCTGTTAAAATAATGGTACTTTTGACAACGGAGATTTGAGAATCTATTCACTTTCTATAAGCTGGGTAGGTACGAAATGTGTTCCTACCACATTATGTCCCAATAGAAATTAATAGTTGGTCGGCAAACAAGCTCTGTCGGCCCAATTGAGAAACGCGAAAAAATAAGCATTATCTGGTGTTCAACATCTACAACAAATATCAAAGTACCCTTGGCAGTGTCAATTTCTCCCAAGCACTGACCTACTCAAAATTCGAGAGTAAATCACGAGGTATTGGCTTGAAATATGTGCAAGCAGGAAGGGAAGATTATGTCGTGAATGACGAACGGATAGAGTTAGAGAAAGGGCAATGGATGCTACTTAGGGATGAGCTTGATTTTCAAGTCTTTAGTGACAAAAAGGCGAAAGCTGTCAACGGCATTTGTGTAGATTTGAATACCGATTTATTGATGCAAGCACACGAAGGATTCGAGCATTGTGATTTGTTGTTCAATCTGCCTATTCCCTGTGGAGCTTCTACTTTCAAGGAGAGACAATTTGATTTTTCTAATCCTATCACGCACACTAAATCGTCTGATAAACGCAGTCAGCAACTACTGGAAGCAGCTTTTAATCGTATTGTTGAAGTGGCAAATATGATTCACGAATTGCAATTTCCATTGGCAGCCAATGCCAAAAAAATGGAGATCCAACAGCAGCTATTACTTGCCCTTTTTCGTGCCAAAGATTACATTCATCAATACTATTTCACAAACTTCAATTTAGACGATCTAGCGCGCACTGCACAGCTTTCTAAATACCATTTGCATCGTCTATTCAAGGCTTGCTTTCAGTTATCGCCAAAAGACTTACAGATCAAATTACGGATGCAGAAAGCCAAAGAATTACTCGCGCAAGAACATCTCCCCATCCATTCCATTGCGCACCAATTGGGATACAACGATACCGCCGCTTTTTCCAATCAATTCAGACATTTTCATCAGCAAACGCCTTTTCAGTATCGAGCGAGTTTGTAAAGATGACTATCGCTTTTCTCCATTTAAAATAGCAAGATTTTACAATTTTCCGTCCGCTCCGACCAATAGATTTGAGCTTGTTTTCAAGACATCAACACTCAAATCTTATGGAAAAACGATATACCTTTTTACTAATCTCTGTTCCTCTCTTTCTTTCGACCCTCCACGCACAACTCCCTTATATCGAGTCTTTTGAAACGGGTAGCGGTTATACCGCAGATGTGGATGTGATTGATGGTTTGGGTGATTATTTTGCTCGAATGGATACTGATTGCAGTGGTCCGCCCGACCCCTGTGCAGTAAACTTTACAGCGGGCTACACAGGTTTCGATGGCAATTTTTATTGGGCAGGTGAAGATCATGATGACGCAGAAGTCGGTGGAGCAGGAAATGGTACGCTTTGCATCACACTCGACGCCATTGATATTTCAGCGAATACAACAGGACGCCTTAATATCGCTATTGCAGCGGCAGCCAATGACGTCAATAATGCC
>JBCCRX010000652.1:0-1918 GCA_039201015.1 Bacteroidota bacterium
ATTTTTAATTTTCTCCCAAACTACTACTGCCTTGCTCATCAGTCAGGTAACACAGGCTATCTTCCTTCTTCGCGCCTTGTATTAGTTCGCGATAATTCTCAAAAATTTGGGTAGCTTATCTTTTACAAATTCCCTAAACAACTTGCGCCACTATTTTTTTATCACCTTCTTCACAAAAGTGTCTTCATCCGCAATGATCTTGAGCCAGTATGCACCAGCAGGCAAAGCTTCCAATTTCAGCGGCTCTTGGATAGATTTTTTTCTAAAGACCAATCTGCCATTAACATCAAAAAGAGATACCATCACTCCGTCCATTAGCCCTTTTTCCATGCTAATAGAAAGCTCGTTTTCAAAAGGATTTGGATAGATCGAAATCATTTGATTCGACAAAGAAAGTGTGGAAGAAACTATATTACTATCCAGTACAAATAATTCTTTTCCAAAAGCGGCTGATCTGTAAATTAAGAATAAGTTATTTTCTGTGCTGATTAGTTGTTCTATATCTGCATCTTCTTCTCCTGAAACGATGTCCAAGCTCCGAGTATTTGAAGTTTCACCAGCCGATACCCATAAGTCAGAACCTACTTCACTTCTAAAAGCGCAAAAATACAAAGAGTCTTGATATGCCGTCAATTCAAAGCCACCAAAGGATCCACCTCTTCCTAAATCAAAGGGGTCGATGACTTTGCTCGTTCCTTCTATTGTTCCGTCGGTTTTGTATAGATCAAAGTTGGCACGAAAATACAATGCGTCACCAAAAGGCGTAAAATCGGCGGGTTTGGCAATATCTCCCTCTTCTTCTAATGAAATTTTGAACGATCCATCAGGCGTTCCATCGGACACAAAGAGCTCTCCTTTATTGGGGGTACTTCCCAATGCTCTAGCTCGAAAAAATAGTTTTTCTTCCCAAACAATGATAGAGCGCTCTTCTACCAAGTCCACAAAATCTGTTCTTTCCAGCTCTAAAAGCGACAGCGTTCCCTCGGCAGTGCCATCGGTAGCGTACAAAATGTAAGGTTCTTCTGGTCTTTCGTAGAAAAAAAGTAACTGATTTCCTACTTGATTCATGTAAGCATCTCCATTGAAATCACTGCCTGATGTGAGTTGAAAATAGGGACTTGTTCCTTCGGTCGTTCCATCCGAAACATAGAGTTCCGTGCCGTTGGATTCTCCTCCTATAAGAATCAGTTGGTCGTTGAGAATCCCGATTGCATTGAGTGATCTAAAACTTCCAAACTCATAAACGATTTCTACATTTTTGTCTGCTGGATTCAGGCGCACCAAGTTATCGTCTTCCTTGAAATATAGATTATTTTGAAAATAGGTCAGTCTATTGATTCGATCATTGCTATTGTATAAATTGATCGTATCGGAAGTCGTTTTTGAAATGGCGTGGAGCGTATTGGCATTTGTTTTTCTTGTGCTGTAAAAGACCAAATCACTTTCTGGTACATGGAGCAAGTCGTCTATCCTTGCGTCCTCTTCTAGCTGGTGTAATAGGTATGTTGAGTCTTCTGTGCCATTGGAAATCCACAACTGAAAGTCATTGGTTTCGCCTCGGATAACAAATAGTACCTTATCTTGATAGCTAGTAATTATTCTTTCGTCATCGGTTGTGAAAGTCGAATTTTCTCCCAATGTAAAATCCTTGACCAGTCTTGCCTGTTGGGCGTTGAGGAGTATTGATAGCTGTAAGAAAATGAAAATTAGAGAAAGTGTATTTTTGTACATATAATGATAATTTTTGTGTTTTATTTTTCACTCATATACACTCTTTAGGTTCTAAATGATTTTATTTGGTCAGCATTATTTATGGAAGCTCATGTTTATTTTCAAATCATATGGGCGTCACGCCTCACGCCTGAGGCGGACACGGTTAGGCGTGAGGCTGACGTCCTTCTAAACGAAAACAAACGAA
>JBCCRX010000653.1:0-1889 GCA_039201015.1 Bacteroidota bacterium
ATTATCAACCACGCCTTCTACTGCACTGAACGTCCAATTTTGTGAACTAGGATTTATTCGATCCCACAATTTGATGGAATCTTCCCGATAATCACCATATTCGTATCGAACCAAAAACTGACGCTCTGGGGAGAAGGGATTCCGCTCATCCGTTGGGATGACTTTAATTAAACGATCAGAAAGTAGTTTTCCGTTTTTATCCTTGTAGATTGCTTGATAGACCTCTCTACCCGACAAAAAATAAATGGAGAATAAAAAAAGGCTTAGATTTAAGGATTGAAAAACAGAAAAAATCTAAGCCATGAAAAAAAAAACTAAGTACGAATATACAAGAGTTCTTTGATAAAGTGTACACCGAAATAGTTCTACAAACAGATAAAAAGATCAATGCAGCACGTCGAGAATTTATGACGCTCTATGTAGCAGGGATGATTCAGAGTCGTAGTGTTCATTCAAAAGATGTTGCCTCTTTTATGGACAGCGGGGTAAAAATAGACAGTGATATTCGTAGAATAGAACGTTTTTATGAGGGCTATATAATTGATTATAAGCTATTTGCGATGCTGTTATGTTTATGTATTCCTCAAGGAAGAGTCAATCTGTGTATGGATAGAACGGAGTGGAAATTTGGAGATACTTGGCATAATATCCTCGCTATAACGGTTCAATTCGGCAGCACAAGTATTCCAATTTGGGTAGAAATCTTGGATAAATCAAGAGGGGCATCCAATTTTGAAGAGCGTAAAGCAGCTCTCCAAATGGTTTTTCAGTTGTTAGGTAAAAAACGTATTCGAGCATTTTTTGCAGATCGCGAGTTTATTGGTCCAGAGTGGATGGATTTTCTATTGCTCAATCATATTCATTTTTTCATTCGCCTTCGCAATAATCAGTACTTTGAATATCATGGAAAAAAGCGTCAGATTTGCAAAATGCTTAATGGCAAATCTCAGAGACTTTTTGATGATATTGGTATTTACGATACGCGTTTAAGTTTAGGAATTTTCAAAGCTGAAAATGGCAAAGATATGGTTGCGATTTTGACCAATACCACGGCTAAAAGAAGTCGAAAAATGTATCGAAAAAGATGGAGTATTGAGGTCTTTTTTCAATCTCTAAAACAGCGAGGTTTTAATTTAGAGCAGACACATATCAAAGAACATCAACGACTTAGGCAACTTATCATCATGGCTAGTTTAGCTTTTGTTTTGTGTTTAGCTATTGGTGTATATTTACATTGTAAAGTCAAGAAAATTCCGCTCAAAAAGCATGGATATAAAGCCGTCTCTTTTGCCAGAAGAGGATTGGATTTTATCAGAGAAACTTTCAAATTAAACCGAAGTGCTAAACGCATTTTTAACCAACTTTTAGACTCTATTTTTGAACAGTGGACGATTTATCATGCACAGCTCAAAAAAATTGTCGGGTAGAGAGTTGATAGACAAAAGTTCTTCCAGTCTTTAAAATCTTTCGATTTCCTTGCTGTCCCCAAACTAAAATGGGTAGAAATAAGACTAACAGTAAGCTAATTGATTTCATTCAACTAATTAATTACCAATAAAAAAACTTTGCGCCTTCGCGTCTTTGCGTGCCTAATTCGGCGTCCTTTGCATACTACAAATCCACCTTGACTCGAAACAATTGATCTCCTGAAATCTGCTGTCTTGGCATCGTCTCACTTGCATACTCAATTTGCAAATACTCAAAAGCGACATTATCAAAATGCTCCACCTTTAAACGATGTTTTCCTTTAGTCAAATAGACACTTCCTTCGCTTTGACTCTTCCATCTTTTTTCCGCGGCATCCACGACCAATTCTCCGTCGATGATTACTTTTAAAGCATCATCTTCTTTAGTGTAAAAATAGTACTCACCTGCTTCTTCTATCTCCA
>JBCCRX010000654.1:0-1797 GCA_039201015.1 Bacteroidota bacterium
AAATTGCAAACGGCACAAAGTGCTACTTGTTTACAAATCGTCGGGTATCAGCCTGAGGCGGGCAGCCACTCTAATTCAAAACACGGTAGCTTTGAAGAGCTACTATATTTCTCTCACCAAAATATACTAGTGCGTAACATCAGTTAATTATTTGGGCAATAAACTTGTGTAAAGTGTTCATTATAAACAATTTAAACAAATAAACAGCTTAAACAAATAGGTGCAAATACTTGTCGAACGATTTCAGAAGCGTGCCTGGGACTTATTTTGAGCATGGCTCAAGACTTCGTAGACGCCTAATTCTTGTACTCAACTAAAATATCGTACTGCCCTCTTCCAGATCATCGCTTCATCATTTTGGTTTCATAACAATGTAGTTGGACAAACCTGGTAATTTCAGACCGATCTTTCTGAAAAATGCGCCAATTTTATAGTCTGCTACTAAGATTTGTTTGATGACGCTGGTTTTGTTTTCGCTGCCCGACCATTCCACTAGCCCTGTGGATACCTTATCTTTTCCAAAAATTCCTTCTTTCATTACTTTTAAGAAGCGTATAGGCAAAAGCGTCCAGAAAAAATAACCAACTTTAATTTTTTGATAAGCAGACGCTTGAATAGTCTCTACCAAATTTGAATTATTGTAGCGGCGATAGTGTCCTAAAAAGTCATCGTGCGTCGTGTAAAGCCCTTGAAAAGCGGGAACGGTGATGAAAATTTTAGTAGTAGGAGTAATGTAGTGTTTAGCGTGTAGCATTTTCAGGAAGGCAACGTCTTGCTCAATATGCTCAACGACATCAAGTAACAAAACAGCATCAATTTGTGGGATGTGCTCTGCTTGCTCCATATTTTCTAAAGAATCATATATTGCAATAGATTGATCAGAGAAGGTTTCTTCAAAGTAAGCCAAATCCTCTTCTCTAAATTCAATATCCACACCATAAAATTGGCTGTTTGGAAATCGTTTTGCTAAATTTTCTACAAAAAAAGTATCCCCACAACCCAAATCCAAGACTTTCAATTCATCTTCCGCCCTAAAATATTGAAGCATAATATCACTCACAATTTCAAAGCGCGCCAATTCCCACGGATGACGAACAATTTCTTGCCTAGCTCTTGCTTCTCTTAAATCCATAGATAGTGATTGTTTGAATGCTTAGTTCTAAATCACTGAAAACGCAAAGAAAAAATTTGTTTTTTCTTTGCGTTTTCAGTGGATTTCTTCGGGTGGAGAGAGAATTTCTTCTGATTTTTCTGAAAAAATCAGAAGAAATTCTCTCTCCGCCCGAAAACCCCAAAGGAGTAAATTTTTATGTAACAAAAATTTACTCCTTTGGGCATCCTGCTGTGATTTGGTTTTAGAGGTTTAAAGTAGAATTAGGAACTTGAAAAAATTAAACGCTAATTCTTAATCCAAAATAGGGCTATACGAAGTCTTGTTCTTGTTAACATTTTACTCAAAAATAGCTTAAGAGCATGGCTTAAGACTTTGTACACACCTAAATCCCAAAGGGAAGTTTTACTACGTAAAGATTTCCCTTTTAGAGGGACTTTTCGGACAGAAATGAATTTGTTTTTGTCCATAGTTCTCTTTTGAAAACAAGTAGGACAAGCTGGTTTAAATATTATAAAGAATTAGCATTTATCAATTTCGTGTTGCTTAGGAACGAGGGATGAATAAACTGAGGTTCTTGACAAGATATTTTTGTGCTAATGGAGGCAGAAAAATCGCAATCCGCCTTAGGCGGACATAAGACTTTTTCTAACGAAAAGTAGCGCAAAACCTGTTCGCCTAAGGCG
>JBCCRX010000655.1:0-1787 GCA_039201015.1 Bacteroidota bacterium
CAAAATTAAAATGCGTTATAGATATGTATTTTTTTCTTTCAACTGAAACTCAATTGAGCAAATGAAAGTCTTCAAATGAAAGAAAAAAGGTATCTTTGGAAGGTGGGGAAATGAGCGAAAAGTCGCTTAGAGGTTTATGTCCGTTGACCCCTTGGCAGAGAAATATTACCCAATTTCGCCTTATGCTTATGTTGCTAATAATCCTATTATTTTCATAGATCCTGATGGTAGGCAAATAGAAGAGGGTAGTCAAAAAGATTTTGAAAGAAATAGAAAAGCTATTGAAAATAAGAGAAATCAGCTACAGAAAAAATTAGATAAAAAAATAGCTGCAGGAAAGACTAATATTAGCTCACTTGCTAATAGAGTTAGCAGTCTAAATAGCACCCTAACTAATTTAAATATGCTAGAGAAAAGTGATGTTACATACAGTCTTAACAAATTAGCTGAAGGGGAAGTTGGTTTTGTATCATATAATAGCGATAACAATACTGTAGTTATCAATTACGCCTCAAGCGTATCAAATTTTGTTCATGAATCTACGCATGCAGGGCAGTATGAAACTAGAGATATAGGACTTATAAAGGATAATGAAAATGCTTTTGCAGTTGATATATATGATGAGGTTGATGCATATCAAGCCCAATATGCTTATGATCCTGCATCAACAGGAACAAAATCAATGTCTGATATTACTGCTGATTGGGTAAGGAATATTAAAATTCCTGGAACAGATAATTATTTATATAGAGGAAGTCATATTGGACAAACTAGTGTTAGAACAGATAGCCCAAGATCTATTATCAAAAAAGCTTATCCAAATACTAGGCTTGCTATAAAATCAGAGCGCACACCATTTATAAGATATGTCAATAACGCTATTCAAGTAAAAACACCAAGATGGATGTATTTAGATTAAAAATAAAATATATTTACTTATTGCTCTCTATGTTTCTAGTTTCGTGTAATAGAAAGATTTTTAGCCTTGTTGAAGAAGATGCTAAAATTGTTTTTTACTCAAAGGAAAGTAGTACTCAAATAATTTTCAGTACAAACGATTCAATTTTTATAAAAAGAATCCTACCTGGAGGAATAGGTAAATGTAATGGAAAATGGAAATACCTTAATAAAAAAACAATTAAGATAAATCATGAGTGTCAAAAGGTGGACTTTGAAGGCATAAACTCTCTGCTCCCTCAGTTGATATTAGAATCTGATAGTATTAATATTTTATCGCGAAATACAATCTCGTACGAGCGTCTTATCTTTAAACGAACAGAAAAAGAATTAGGATGGTAAATTCCTGATAAGAGAAATATTCTTGAACAAATTGTTTACAATACCCTTGCTCGCGCACAACGTATACTGCTCGTTACAAGCTCCAGCTTGTACACGGATAAAAGTTTAGGACTCTTGTCCGTCTTACGCTGTATAGTAGGTGTAAGTAAGGACAGGAGTCCTTTTACTTTGGTCAGCATACAACGAAAAACGTTGTAGCTAGCATTTCGTTTTATGATGGAGGTGGTGGGCGAGCAGGGTTTACGATGTCCTACAACTACCTCAATCTACCTTACAAAGCTGCCTTCAATACCGCCAATCTTAATCCCAACCAAGACTTCATAGAATGGCAATACGATGCACTCGGACAAAAGCTGCAAAAGAAAGTCACGGATGCAGGCAACACTGAGAGCGAAAAGGAGTATTGTAGTGGCATCGAATACAATAATGGGGACTTGGAAGCCATTTATTTTAGTGAAGGACGGCTAGTGCCAGATGGCATGAATTGG
>JBCCRX010000656.1:0-1777 GCA_039201015.1 Bacteroidota bacterium
AAAGAAAAGATACCTAAAGTGAACATTGCTGAGTACCGTGTAAACTAAGTTTTTGTTAATTTTGAGAAGCGAGAAATTCCTTAGAATTTCGAGCTTTAAAAAACCCATCTGCCGCCGTCGAAGACGGCGGCGAAAAAGGGTTGAGGGAGAAAAAAGGGTTTTTCTAAAACCCTTTTTTCTCCCTCAAACTCCCCTATACAAAATACAAAGAAACTTAGTTTACAGTGTACTTAGCTATGGCTGAAAATTATTTTTTCTGTATTTCTTTGCTTATATCCGCTCCATCAATTCTTCGTATTTTCTGCGCAACCATTCCTTGTTGTTTAAAGGTTCTAATGCTTCTAGTTTCTCTTGAAAGATCAAATGTTTTGCTCTAATCTGATAAAGTGGTTTCAGTTTCAGGTCTAGCAAGCGTTTGACAGTACGCACAAAATTGGTATAACTCAACCGATGATATTCATTGAGTTGTCTTTTGCGTCGGAGTAGATTTTTGAGGGACTTCACCAAGGCGTAGAAAGGTTCTGTTTCTTCTAATTCATAAAAAACTTTGAGTTGAATGATCCGCGTCGAAGCTTGATAAAAAACATCATTGAATTCAATTTTTTGCAGTAATTGTAAGGTCTTACTAAAGTCACCTTTTGCGAAATAAAGTGCTGCCAGTTGGTGGTCAATCGTATTTTGGCGTTCTTCTGTTTTGAGCTTGTGCTGGTATCGCTTGATAAAAGCCTCCGTCCATTGATATGCTCCCAACCGAATACCCGCAGTTGTCGCATTGATGAAGCTCCACATTGTCAAATAGCCGTGTTGTAAGAGTAAATTCTGCTCAATCAAAACTTTGAATAGTTCCAATAGTTCCTGATAATATTCGCTGCGCCCAAAGTTGATTTGACGGACACTGAAATTGAGCATGTAAGTATATAGATGACGGCGTTCAGCCTGTGGTAGGAGGCTTGCGTGTTCTTGGAGCAGATTTTTAAGTGTGACATAACCTTTTTGTGAAGCCTGTGTCAGAAATTGATAGGCTTGGTAATAGATTTGAAGACTAGGATAGCTTTGGTAATGTGCGCTTGACCTTTCGTATTCTTCGAGTGCAGCGGCAATAAAATGAAATTCGTAAGCCCCGTTTAGTACTGCGGAACGATTCACCATTTCGCAAGCAATTCTAAATTTGTTGCATAAATAATAAGCATCCAAAGTATCGCTCATCTTTTGCAAATTAGCATCCGAAGAACGCTGATCGTGAATAAGTGCGAACCGATCTAGTTGCTCATAGAAAGCATAGCTATCTTGAAAGAATTGATGACTTTGAGTAGAAGTCCTATTAATCACTTGCGTTGCCTTTTTGATGATTCTAGGCAAAGGACGATGCAAATTTCGCTCCATCAATGCTTCCATTAAATAGCTTTGTTGCTTCAATTGATACCCCTCTATGTGTTGCTGTACCAAAAAACGATAAGCCAACTGAAGCAGATCAGAAATGACATTATTCAATCTAAGTTCCTTATAGTCAACGGATTGAAAAACTGCTTCGTAGGCATGTTGTTTTGATAAGCTATTTTTTTCCTTTAAAACATAATCACACAGTCGTCTCACCTTTTCACTCGTATTAAAATAATCTGTATGCGCAAAAGCTCGAAAATGTTGGAGTTCTTGTTTGGAAAATTTTTCCAGCAATTCTATCAAAAAAGTATTATTCATTTCTATAATTAAGAAAAAATCACAATCAATTATATTATAAAATATTGACAATCAAATTATTAATTCAATTTTTATAAAT
>JBCCRX010000657.1:0-1770 GCA_039201015.1 Bacteroidota bacterium
CCTTGATCAAATTTGGCGGGCTCGATGCCGCCAAATTTGAAAGTACACGTAATAGTTTATGCTTAAAGAGGTCAACAGCGTAAAATGCACTTTTTTATCCCAAACGGAGTATACAATAAGGTTTTGGATGAAATATGAAGACGAAAGATCGACTCCAAGAATCGGGCTTATCGTTTTTTCATATTCCCTAAGTTGGCACAAAGGTAAAAAATAGAACTAGGTGCATCCAAAGGGACTTTTGAAAACTTCGCATTTGCTCAAAACAGATCGAGCAATTTGGTGTTCGGTAAGCAAAAGCACGAATTTCATGCAAGAAGACATAAAAAATCCAATAGATAAAGATAAGATCGCCGAAAATCCGCATCTGCTCCCCTACGCACATAGTGTCGGTGGGGCAGTCATCAAACCGATTGACAAGGGACGCGTGAAAGGCTTGGCTGTCGCTGCCATGCACGAGCAAAGCAATATGCAGCTTGACCAAATTCGGCAGCAGGTAGAACTGCTCGTTCAGCAAGCACAAGCCATACACGATAGAGTCGAAATCTCAGAGCGCATATACAAAGCTGACCTGAATTTCAAACCACTGATTGGAAAAAATTACCACCTTTACCAAAGAAAAAATGGAAAAGAGGTACTCTCCATGGTAGCCCCCGAAGAATGGGGACGTTCCCAACCCTATACCTTTGTCGCTAGCGTCAAGTTACTCGCCGACCACACTTGGGAAATTTTGGAGCAAGGCACGCTTGAAGATTAGATAAGGAATGATGAAACAATACTTGGAATAAACCTTAGTAGCGTTCTTGAGATCGCGCAACAAGTATGCTAAGGTTTTTTTGTGTTTCCCTCCGAAGAGCTTTTTAAGAACGAAATTAAAAACTTTGTTTTTAATTTCGTTCTCAAAAGAGAATATCAAGTGAACTGATAAACTTGTCAACAAAGGTGGTCTTTTTTGCAATTACCTCAAAACATCTCGACGAACTCCATCTGCTCCGTTACCACACAAACGATAGTTGTTGCACTAGATCCGGATGCACACTTTGTGCCACGGGACAGGTTCGGGCGGTATGTTCCAGCAGCTTTTTTTCGTCTTCTGTATACGTTCCTTTGGGCATCATGATTTTTATTTGAACTTCCGCAATCCGTCGGGGATTAGATGCCATAATCTTAGTGATCTCTGATTTTGCACCGTCAATATCAATACCTTTTTGATTGGCTTTAATGCCCATGACCGTCAATGCGCAGCTAGCTAAAGCGGTAGCTACCAAGTCCGTTGGCGAAAAATTCTCCCCTTTCCCATGATTGTCCGTAGGAGCATCTGTGATGATACTATTGCCAGATTTTAGATGGGTAGCGTAGGTTCGTAAAGCACCAGAATAAGTGACCGTTGCTGTCATAATGATTGTATTTGTTGGTAGCAAATATAAAGGGCACATCTCAAAATGTCGCAGAAAGTTTTTTTCAAAGGTGAAAAACTTTCTGCTGGGGGATTTTAAGGGCAAGAAGCGTTAACGTTTTAAAGCTTCTTGCCCTTAAAAAACCATTGGAGCGTCCGAAAATCCTCCTTTGTAGATTTTCGGATGCGACTGAATGAAATACAAACGAAAATTCGCCCTTTAATCAACAAAACGACATTCTGAGATGCACCCAATGTAAAAGCTCTAAGAGCCCGGTGAACGCTGCCGTTCCGCAACAGTGTGATGTTGAAACGCATCAGGCAATTCAAGATTCGTCATTTACTGGCGGCGGCTTCCCTCGTCGCAGTCATTTGCG
>JBCCRX010000658.1:0-1759 GCA_039201015.1 Bacteroidota bacterium
CTGATGGAAATTTGAAAAGGAAACCTTTGCCTCTTCTGCAACCAACCATCCTACTCCTCCTCTTTCGTAATCAAAGCATAAAACTTTGCTGATTTTTCGCTCAAAATAGGGGCTGGAATATCGACCTCATTCACTACTTCTAATAGGCAATTGATACGTGCTTCTGTATCAAAAAATTTATTGACGATGATGACTTTTCGATCTTTCACGATGCAGTAACCGCTTTGAAAATTTCCTTTTTCGTAGCGAATGATATAGCCCGTCTCTTCTAATAACAATTCTAGTTTTTTCAAACTGCTTTTTGTATATCTAAACATATCTATTTTTTTTGACGGACAAAAGTAGGTAAAAGACAGAAATTCCTTGGTTCGATGTACTACTTTTGCGGAACTAACCTAATGAAATCTTATTTTACTTGTTGGTGTTTTACTACAAACACCTATCCAATTCAACAATTCCTGGCATACTCATGAAAATTTACTACAAAGACGTCCTAAATTTTGCCTCCAAAATAACCCCAAGAAGAATGTGGAACGTGGCGAAAGTATTTTCTTCCTTCTACATCACCAAATGGAAAAGACGACCCGTGCAGTGGGGTATGCCGTTCACGATTTCGCTAGAACCCACGACCTCCTGCAATCTGCGTTGTCCAGAGTGTCCAAGCGGGCTTCGTGCTTTTTCGCGTCCGACGGGACATCTCAAAGAAGACTTTTTCAGGGATACCATCGACGAATTGTACAAAGACTTACTGTACCTGATTTTCTATTTTCAAGGCGAACCTTACATTAATCCAAGCTTTTTGGACATGGTCAAATACGCCAATGAAAAAGGTATTTATACGATCACGTCTACCAACGGACACTTTCTGAACGACCGAAATGCTAAAAAAACCATTGAATCGGGGCTTGACCGCATGATTATTTCGGTAGATGGAACGACGCAAGAAGTCTACGAAAACTACCGCAAAACTGGTAAATTATCCAATGTGTTGCAAGGTGCGCGCAATGTGGTGAAGTGGAAAAAAGCCCTGAAGTCCAAAACCCCACACATCATTTTTCAGTTTCTGGTGGTCCGACCTAATGAGCATCAAATTCCTGAAATCTATAAGTTGGCAGAAGAAATTGGCGTGGATGAAGTCAAGCTCAAAACGGCGCAGGTCTACAATTATCAAAACGGTAATCCACTGATTCCGACCATTGACAAATACGCTCGCTACGCACAACAGGCAGACGGTACTTATCGCGTCAAAAACGAACTCCTAGATCATTGCTGGAAACTTTGGCACGCTTGCGTCATCACTTGGGATGGTTTGGTCGTCCCTTGCTGCTTTGACAAGGACGCTGTCCATCGTTTGGGTGATTTAAAAAAGCTATCGTTCAAGGATATTTGGCAAGGAGAAGCTTACCAAGGCTTTCGACGAAAACTGCTCGGTGGGCGCGACCAAATCGATATTTGTACAAATTGTACGGAAGGCTGTAAGGTTTGGGCGTAAGTTGCCATCAGGCAAGTAGGTAAACGTGTCAGATATATACTGCAAACGGGGTAAAAAAGTACTTTCATTTTTGAAAAAAGATAGGCTTTGTTCACATCATCTACCGCTAAATTTAGGGGTAAGTTTTCGCTGAGGAGGAGGTCGACACCTCCTCAGCGAATCAAGGTTTTTTAAGGACAAAGAAGCGAGAATCGCTTCTTTGTCCTTAAAAAACCTTGATCAAATTTGGCAGGCTCGATGCCGCCAAATTTGAAAGTACACGTAATA
>JBCCRX010000659.1:0-1753 GCA_039201015.1 Bacteroidota bacterium
CTGCCGTCTTCGACGGCGGCGAACAAGGAGTGAGGGAGAAAAAAGAGTTTTTCTAAAACCCTTTTTTCTCCCTCAAACTCCTCTATACAAAATACAAAGAAACTTAGTTTACACGGTATTTAGTTTTAAGACGTGTCATATTTTGGTTTTTGAAAATAACCTCATAATTATTTAATAACCAGCTTTTTATCACAGTTAAATATGACATATCTCTCACTGGTGAACATTTGGCTACTTAGATTTCAGAAATGTCATTTTTTCCACCAAAAAATCGAGTATATCTTCAGATTTTGAGCGTAAAAATGACATTTCTTATGCTCCAATATTGAAATGTCCACTAGTAAGGACTTATCTAGCATTTCTTGCGTTAGTGGTTGAGATAGAGCGAGATACTTATCTCCAAATCACTCCTTTCAAACCAAAAAAGCGCAATACTTCGTTGACAGAGCGGATAATATTGTTTTTCATTTTAATCTTTTTGCGCTCTCCTTTGCTACGTTCTTTGCCAAACTCTATGGAGCGATAGCCGCTGGTTTGGCTTCTGGGCTTTTGCTTTGGCTTTTTCTCTAAGACAATCATGCCACTGTAGTAGTGAATAGAATTTGTGGAGCGCGTGAAATCGTCCACTTTTAATGAATTTTGCTCTGAGTGCCAAGCGTTTAGATAGTCAATAAAGTTCTTGGTATATTCGATGTAAGTTCCATTGCGCTTGTGTCCACCTCCAAAACGAACTTCATAAGAAGTATGCAAATCTTCGCACAAATAAACACCATCTTCTTTGACGTGATCGTAGAGTTCTTCAAAGGAAACAATTTGCTGAATCATCGTGTGTCCGCCGTCATCAATCAAAATATCAAGTTTTGGGACTTGCTGCTTCAGTTGTCGTAGGAAAGTACGATCTGATTGCGAGCCAATAATAACTTCTACATTTTCCTCTTCAAACTGTTTACAATTTGGATTTAGATCAACGCCATATATTTTTGCCTTGTCTCCAAAATAGTCCTTCCACATTCTCAAACTGCCTCCTTGCGCCACTCCAATTTCCAAAATATTCACTTCTTTTCCACGATATTTTTTAAAATGCCGATCATAGACGTCAAAATAGTGCATCCACTTATTCAGCATTCTATCGTCTTTGTTGTTGTGAAAATAGCGTTCTAAGTCGTTCATTTGTTTTTAGATATTTTATTAGCAAGTTAGCTCTGCTTTAGCCTTGAGCTATTGGCTATTAGCCGTTGGCTACTTAACAAGCCAAAGTCAAATTGGTATTTTATTACGAATCGCTACCAAATCGGGTGCGAAGATAGAAAAATGCCTTTTGGGAACGTGAAATAATTAAATTTACATTGTTCGATTTTTTTTGAAAGCGTATGTATCCTGTAAAATGGCTCTAAATGATTTCATTTGGTCGAGTATCTTTAGGAAGATATCGCCAACTATTAAATTTCGTTTGTTTTCGTTTAGAAGGACGTCGAGTCCTTCCAAACGAATCAAGGTTTTTTAAAGGTAAAAGCGGCGAAATTCGCCGCTTCTACCTTTAAAAAACCTTGATCAAATCATATGGGCTCGACGCCCATATGATTTGAAGATAAACGTGAGCTTCCCTAAATACTGCTGACCAAATGAAATCATTCAGAACCTGTAAAATATATGCTTTCAAAAAAAATCGAACACTAAAAAATGTAAACCTTGTCTGCCTCACCGTGTCCGCGTGAGGCGTGAGGCGTGAGGCGTGAGGCGTGAGGCGTGAGGC
>JBCCRX010000660.1:0-1741 GCA_039201015.1 Bacteroidota bacterium
ATATAGGTACATCGAACTGGGCGGCAGATTACTTCCTCTTTACTGGAGGTATTGGTTACATTATACAAGACCAGTCTGAAGGTGATTCAAGTATTCGTAAACAACTCAAAGCTGTATTTGAACGAGACTGGAACTCAGCTTATGTTGTTCCTGTTTAAATCAACTTAACCCTTTGACTCCTACGGCGCCCGAAACCGCCCGTAAAAAACGCACTTTCAATGAAAAATTCTAGCTTCCTCAATTTTAATCATTTCAACCTAAAAACCAGTCAAAAAATTGAACTAGGAAACAAGACAACTTTTAAGATCAAAAAACCTACAAAAATCTCCAAAATCAGAGCCGAACAAACTTGAAGCATTTTTGGGAAACAAAAAATCGCTGTTTTTGACGTCATTTCAAAAAGCCAAAAATCACACTTTTTCCTCAGATCGTTGAACCATCAATTTTTATTTCTACTCAAAAAATACCTTTACACAGAGTAGTTTGGACCTCTTCCTTGGCTTTTAGTGGGTTTTTGATCATCAATTCCTTTTTTACGGCGAGCGACAGCTCTTTTCCTTGAACCATTTTGCTCCTCATGAATTTTTACTACTCTTTGCGCATTGCATCATGGGTAAAATTCGATTTTTTCGGCATGGAGTACCCCCGTTCTCTTCTTTAACAAGAATATATATTGATGAGTCCTACTGCCTGAATATCAGCTTCAGAGCATTCTTCACAAGCCAAATATCCCATAAATAGTCGCAGTAGGTCCTGGATGTCCATCGATTCCAGAGCTCATAGGATAAGCACGCCAAAAATTCTGATTCGTACAAAGTACGCGATCTACAAACTTTTGACGCTCAAATCCCTTGCACACTCTCAGTTCTTCGAGACCATGCTGATTTAAGCTGTCTTAGGGCTTCATGATGCCCTCCAGCACTCCATAGATGAACAAAATGGCTCTTAAAAACTCGTACTTTCGACAGTACGAGAAATTCATGGCTGCCCAACTACAAGAACAACGGTCTCATCCGGGACATTGACACGTCACTGGTAAACTCCGTCCCTCATTTACATAAAACCATGACATCATCGATCTAACCTCAAATATGGCTTCACTAGGGCTTGCAGAACGTTTAGGTCCAAAAAAATGCTAAAAAACCTCAAAAATGCCCAGGAGTCAAAGGGTTAAAGGAAACACAAAAACATTATAAAGTAAAATAAATAACAAGGAGGGGGTAAAAAGCTCTATAAAGCACGCTCGTGCATTATAGAGTGCATTGTACTCTATTACAGCACTCGCGAGAGCCAATCAAATTACGCGATTTTGTACTGTGCACGAAGTTTAAATATTAAGGTGACTGACTACTTTGAACCCAGTATTTTCGTTCCCAGAGCTCCTCGGTCTTGCTTAAATTTGAGCCCACGTTGTGCGCGCGCAGAAAAACCCGCTAAAAACCGCATGATGATCACAGTTTTGTTGAAGAAAGATGTAAGTTTTGAACTTCAACAGGGCAAAACCTTCAAATTTTGCTCGGGACTCTATATTTTTCTTTGCATTTTCTAAAAGAATAGGTCATTGCCAAAAATATTGGACATTGTCAGCGGTCAGTATGCATAAATGGCAAGGTAGTGGTTTTCTAGAGAAAAAATACATCTACATGGTGTCCAATGTCACTTTTACATTCGATTAGGATATTAGAAAAAAAATGCCCTACACAAATTAAATTATTAGTTGACAATAAAAACAATTTTTTTC
>JBCCRX010000661.1:0-1701 GCA_039201015.1 Bacteroidota bacterium
GATAGCCGTAGCCGTGCAGCCCATACCCGTCACCTTTGCCATGAGTGGGCTACCATTGGAGACGCTGCTTACTCGGTCGCCCGTGATGATGAAATCCTCTGCTCCGCTGATGATAATGGTATTGTTTAGTTGTTTCGAGAGCTGTTTGCCACCTTCTATAGCATCTTTGGTCTCCATGGTACTATCCACGCCTTTGGTAGATTGCGTCAATTGTGCCATCGCCATAATTTCAGAAGCATTTCCTCTTATGATGTTAGGCGTAGCGGCATCGAGTATTTTCTGAGCGGTGTCTGTTCGGTAAGTAGAAGCACCGACACCCACGGGATCAAAAACAAAAGGCGTAGCGGTGGCTTTTGCTTTTTTTGCCGCCAAGAGCATACTTTTTACCCATTTTTCACTCAAAGTGCCCATATTAATCACCAAAGCAGCAGCAATATTGACCATATGTTCCACTTCTTCTTCGGCATGCGCCATGATAGGCGAAGCACCCGCTGCCAGCAAAGCATTGGCGGTATTGTTCATGACCACGTAGTTGGTGATGTTGTGAATGAGTGGACTTTGCTTTCTGATTCGGGTAATAATTTGTGCTAAGTTGTTCATTTTTTGTTGTTGCTAAGCATGTGGTATTCGCTTAGTAACACCTTTAGATAGGAGAGGTTTTGTAGCAGTAGTAGAAAATGTAAATCGGCTTATCGGGCTTTCTTCTTAGCCTAGCGTCGTTAACTTAAGAAAATTACGTTCTTTTCACCCCTAGCCCGCCTGAGGCGGGGAAATCTTGCGTCCTAAATGGATTCCTCCCCTTCAGGGGTTGGGGGGAAATAGCAATGAAATCTATAAGTTGACGACATTCCTCCTCAAAGCCGACCCCTCGCTTCCCCGTCCGACCTATTTTTGCGTCGCTTGACTTTTTGCTGATTCGAGAAAGTATAGGTCATCCAGAAAGTGAGGCGTCGCGTTCTGGGTTGGTAACTGGCAGTGGTGCGGAAAGTGGGAAATTGGCGTTCATTGGCGAAAACAACGCTATTGAAAACATCATTGAAGTAGACGCGGCAGTTGAGCTTTTTGTTGAAAAAGAATTTTTGAAGGATTAAATCCAAGCCGTAGCGTTCTGCTGCGACGTAGAAAGCATCGGCGGTGGGTGAAAGGTAATAGCAAGCGATGTCGAAATTAGTGGTCGCGTTGAGTTTTAGGTTTTGGTATAAATTGATGCGAGCAGAGGCTTGCTGGAAGGAGTCTTCTCCCGCTTCGTTGGTGTATTTTCTATGATAGACATCCAAAGAAATTCTTGTAAACCACCAATCCAGCAGATTGCCACTATAATTGTAGCTCAGTCCTCTTTGCGTTTGTTTTCCTTCATTGAATTTTTTGTAGAAAGCCACTTCGCCTTCCAAAAAATAGATACCATTGATGGCTTCGTCCGTAAGATGATAGTAAGTGGCGAGTTGGTGCTTTTTGATGTTCCAAGCCCATTCAAAACGATGAATCAGTTCAGGGCGTAAATCTGGGTTGCCCAATTCGAAACGAAAATCGTTGATCTTGCGCACATTGTTGTTCAAAAGTACAAAGGGTGGTCTTCGGATGCGTTTGGCGTAGCTGAAAGAAAGCGTGCTGTTTTGTATCCAATCCCTGGAAAGATAAAGATTGGGAACTAAAGTCCAATAATTTTGCTTGATTTCATCGGCTGCCAAGAGATCGAAACGA
>JBCCRX010000662.1:0-1696 GCA_039201015.1 Bacteroidota bacterium
CCGCCTTAGGCGTGAGGCTGACGTCCTTCTAAACGAAAACAAACGAAATTTAATAGTTGGCGATATCTTTCTAGAGATACTCGACCAAATGAAATCATTTAGAGCCTATATTTTATACATTACGAAAAATTATCGTTCAATAGAATACAAAATCACACTCAAATGAATAAATTATATCTAATTCTGCTACTCTTCGTATTGGCATGTGATCCTCCTACGGATACAGAAAATAATACCATCGAAACACCCAATACGAATCTTATGCCGAATGTCTTACAAGCAGGCTTGAACTCGCACGGTGGTTTAGAAAATTGGCGGAATATGCGCACCTTGGAATACGATTTTCAAAAAGACAGCGCGACGATGGAACACCAAATGATTGATTTACAAAATCGCAAAGTGCTACTTGGAACAGATGACTACAAAGTTGGTTTTGATGGAAAAGAGGTTTGGGTATCTCCCAATAAAGCGGCTTTCGGTAAAATGTCCGCTCGCTTCTATCACAATTTGCGCTTCTACTTTTTTGCTTTGCCCTTCCTCGCTGCCGATCCTGGCATCAGCTATGAACTAATGCCCGATAAGACGCTCAATGGAGAAACTTATGATGCAGTGAAGTTGACTTATGATGACAATGTGGGGGATGCACCCGAAGACGAATATATCCTGTGTTTCGATAAAAATTCGCATCAGATGGAATGGCTGCTCTACACTGTGACTTATTTTACGGGGGAAAAAGCTTCCAAATATAATGCACTCCATTATGCGGATTGGACAGAAGTGAATGGCTTACTATTTCCAAAAACGATGTCTGGATATACTTTTGAAAACGACACCATTGGTACGAAAAGATACGACCGAAACTTCAAAAATATTCAAATTAGCAGCGAAGTACCCAATCAAGATATGTTTGAAATGCCAGAAGGTGCTGAAGTTGATTATCTGAATGCGG
The DNA here is from genome assembly GCA_039201015.1 of Bacteroidota bacterium. Taxonomy (GTDB): domain Bacteria; phylum Bacteroidota; class Bacteroidia; order Chitinophagales; family Saprospiraceae; genus JAAUTG01. The sequence goes on from JBCCRX010000662.1 coordinate 950, forward strand.
AAGATTGAATAAGCTCATAGTGTAAAAATCTCCTCCATAATTTCGGTGATCTCTATCTCTTCATCGATTTGCAAACTGCTGTAGGTATATTTTTTCCATGCCGTCTTTATCTCGGCTCTTGCATAGACCAAAGCGAGCAAGTTGGACTGTACTAAACTCACAGAGCGAATCAATTGATGTTGAGTAATGGGGATTTTATTTGCACCTTCTGGAGCGTAAAGCAGCACAAAAGCAACATCTGCCGCTTGGGCTTTGCGCTGGGCTTCGTTTAGGAGCGATTCGTCTATATCGTCCTCTTCTTCATAGCCTTTCGCAAAGGATGTCTCTATTTTTCGTGCTTGAAAAAAATCAATAAAATGTGTTTGTGGAATTGAGAAATTGAAGGTCTCGAAATTGCCGATCAGTGCAACTTTTTGGGGTAGAACAAGCCGTTTTTGTTGTTTAATGATTTGCATTTGTCGCTAAGAAATGATGAAATAATAAATTATAAACTGGTGTTACGCAAAACACCAAATTGCAAATGATACAAAGTGCCACTTGTTTACAAATCGTCGGGTGTCATCCTCACGCCTCACGCCTGAGGCGGACACGGTAAGGCGGACACGGTGAGGCAGACAAGTCGAACCCGACGATTTGTAGGAAAATTCTTTCAGGAGCGAGCCATATTTGAGCTAAAAGCACAAATAGGGCTCGCTCCGAAAGAATTTGCATGAATTAGAGTGGCTTCGACAGCCACTCTAATTCAAA
>JBCCRX010000663.1:0-1684 GCA_039201015.1 Bacteroidota bacterium
ACGGGCTGCGCCAAGCTTCAGCTCTGATTAGCACCTTGTTTTGGCTCATACAGTATTTTGTTTTTAACGCCTTTTTGGCACTTTTTTCACTAAAAGAAATTAGGTCGATTTTGATAATTCCTCAAAAAAATTCAGAGAACCTAATTTTCTTTAATGTGTAAGTCACTGACTACACGCGTGTTCAATTTGAATCGGTTCGATGCCAGCAAAATCTGAAACTAAGTCACGTATGGACAAGATACTCGTAATCTATATTTTATTTGAATATAGATTTCGTTTCCAAAACTAGCAGAAATCCTTCAGCCTGAGGCAGATCAAAATTTTTCAAAGGTGAAACCTGTGCGTCTCAGGCGTAAGACTTTCTGCTAGGGTGTTTTTAAAAGACTCTGAGGGAAAATTTGAACCTGTTTTGTTAGCCTGTAGTGATTTTGAAATACAGGCAAAACAAATGGTTTGTTTTTTTGTCAGGCGGTGGAGATTAGAGGCTTTATGGTTTCTACTCGCTCAATCTGTTGCTTGACAGTATTTGAAAATAGTAAAGTCGAGAGCTGGTTATTAAATAATCAGGAGGTTGTTTTCAAAAACCAAAATATGACATATCTTAAAAATAACGCTTACTATTCCTCCGTGCTTTAGTGATTTAAGTAGGGCGGGGTACTTACAACATCACCTCCAATATCTTCCCTGCCGCTTCCGTAATCACTGTACCTGGCCCAAAAATGCCCGCAACGCCTTGTTCGTACAAAAAGTCATAATCTTTCGGAGGAATGACACCACCTACAATGACCAAAATATCATCGCGACCCAATGCAGCGAGGGCTTGGATGCTTTCTGGTACGAGCGTTTTGTGTCCAGCTGCCAGAGAAGAAATACCGAGGATGTGGACATCATTTTCGGCAGCTTGCCGAGCGGCTTCTTTGGGCGTCTGGAACAAAGGGCCGATGTCCACATCAAAGCCCAAATCGGCAAAACTACTCGCAATCACTTTTGCGCCTCGGTCGTGTCCGTCTTGCCCCAATTTAGCGATCATGATGCGCGGGCGGCGTCCTTCTTGTTTTGCAAATTGATTAGCAAGAGACTGCGTATGCTGGAAACTTTCATTTTTTTTCATCTCACTGGAATAAACGCCAGAAACGGCACGTGAATTGGGGACATAGCGACCAAAATGACTTTCCATAGCCGCGCTGATCTCTCCTAGCGTAGCTCTTGCTCTGGCAGCTTCGACAGCGAGGGTAAGCAAATTATCTTTTCCTGCTGCTCCTTTTTCTAGTGCTTTTAAAGTGGCTTTAACTTTTGCTGCATCGCGTGTACCTTTGATGTGTTGAAGGCGTTCAACTTGTGATTTCCGAACGGCGGTATTGTCCACTTCTAGTACATCTATTTCACTTTCTTCTTCTACAGCATAGATATTTACACCCACGATTCGATCTTGTCCGCTATCAATGCGGGCTTGTTTTCGGGCGGCGGCTTCTTCTATTTTTAATTTGGGCAAACCATTTTCAATCGCCTTCGCCATGCCACCCAATTCCTCCACTTCTTGCATCAATTTCCAAGCGCGCTGCACCAATTGGTCAGTCAAATATTCTACATAGTAAGAACCTGCCCAAGGATCAACGACTTTGGTCATATCTGTTTCTTGTTGTAGATACTTCTGTGTGTCTCGAGCTATTTTTGCGGAAAAATC
>JBCCRX010000664.1:0-1682 GCA_039201015.1 Bacteroidota bacterium
AGTTTGGAGCTTCAAAAAAAATCCCTGCGCCGCCGAAGGCGGCGCGGAAAGGGGGATGAGGGCGAAAGACGATTTTACAAAAATCATCTTTCGCCCTCAAACTCCCCTTGAAAAATCATATAAAACTTAGTTTACAGTGTATTTAGTACACTGTAAATTAAATTTATTCGCTTTTTTGACCGAGGCTATTTTGGAAGAGGCAGAATAGCCTGTCTTCTCGTTTCTAACTTCTTACCGCTAGACCTTCATCTAATACAAATCATCTTCTCTCATCTTCAAATAACGATTCACGACATAATAAGTACTCGCCCCTGTGATCGTCGTCCCTAAAAATAGCAAACCTAGGAACAATAGGCTCGTTTGTCCAAGAGAGATCACTTGCTCAAGTTGATAAAGTTGTTTTCTCAAAAAGAAGTAAAGCAATATCAGTGCTACAATCGCCATCGCGGCACTGATGACGCCATGCCAGATGCTTCTGATAATATAAGGACGACTGATAAAAGTCCAAGAAGCTCCGACTAGTTGCATATTTTTAATCAAGAAACGGTCTGCGTAAAGCGCCAACCGAATCGTATTGTGAATGAGCAATACGGCAATAAAAATGAAGAATACACTTACAATCAATGCGATGTAAGCAATACTTTCGATGTTTTGCGCCATTTCGCTGATAAGGCTTTCCTGGTAAAAAACATCGCTCACGAAAGGATATCGTTTCAGGTCGATACGAATTTTGGACAAGCTGTCTTGATTCAAATAAGCCGCTTTCACATTGAAAGTTAACACATCGTAAAGTGGATTGGGCATATCCAAACTCAAAAAATCAGTACCAAATTCTTCTTCCAATAATTTTGCACCTTCTTCTTTTGTCACATAAGTAATAGACTCGTTTTTGGTGTAAGGAGCAGCATTGAGTTGTGCTTTCAAATCTGCTAAGCCTTCCTCGGAAGCCACATCTTCCAACTCAATCATAATATTGACCTGTTCCTTGAAATAATCCACCAAACCTTGCGCTTTCAAGAGGGATGCCGCAAAAAAACCTAGGAAAAAGAGCATAACGGATACGCTCAATATGACATAGAGATAATTCGGTCTCTTTTTGATAAAGTCTGTTTTCTCTTGCGACATGGATATGCTTTCTAGCTGGCTCGACCTTGTTTGAAGTAGTTTTGATATGCTCGAAATAATGGACTTATTTGCCATCACGCTCCTACGAGTACGAGGTTTTCTGATAAAATTCAATGCGCTCTATTTTGTAGCTGCTAAAGTGCAAAGCAGGATGTTTTTTGAAACACCTAAGAACAATTAAGAACATGTAAGGCTAAGTTTTTGCAAAAAAAGTTGTAAGTACTTCTCTACCTATTTATTTGGGCAATAAACTTTTGTAAAGTGTTCATTATAAACAATTTAAACAAATAAACAGCTTAAACAAATAGGTGACACTACTTAAGTAGGTTTACTTAATTATTCAGGCAATAAACTTGTATAAAGTGTTCATTATAAACAATTTAAACAAATAAACAGCTTAAACAAATAGGTGACACTACTTAAGTAGTCGTGCAAATTTAATCGTTGTTTTAAGAAACTAGATATGTCATATTTACTTTTACTAAACATCTGAATGTCAATGACTAGCAGGGGTTTTCAGACATGAAAATATGACATATCTTACTCTATCAATTTTG
>JBCCRX010000665.1:0-1645 GCA_039201015.1 Bacteroidota bacterium
AACGGGGGAGTTGGAGGGAGAAAAAAAGGTTTCTCAAAAACCTTTTTTTCTCCCTCGACCCTCACATGCCGCCGTCTTCGACGGCGGTGGAGGGGTTTTTGAAGCTCGAAAATCTACGATTTTCTCGCTTCTCAAAATTAACAAAAACTTAGTTTACACGGTAATAGTTTCCGCATGGAAAATATAGGTAAGTAATTCGGACTAGTCGCACTAGGTGTCTTCCTCCTTCTTCAACAAAATACTCAACCACGGTTCGGTGTAGGCATAGCTGTACAACTGCAAAAAATTGGCGAAACGCGGCAATATGACCGATTTCCTGCGATTACCAATGTTGATAATGACTTCATCACCGAATTTATCCAGCTTGAAATCATCTTTGCCAATAAAAGGTAATTTAATTTTGATTTTGAAATACTCGCCCGCATTTTCGATGACGAAAGGCTTTTCTTTGTAGAAAATATCGGCAGGATTTTGCTCTTCATAGACGTGCTCACCAATCTTTTCTAATAGTTTTAAGCCAAAAACTTCTTCTCCTAGATGCCCCACTTTGAAAACGGGCAAGTCAGAAAAACTTTCTTCAATTTCGGTGAGGTATTTGGCTTGCGATTGGACGTATTTACTAAAAACATTGTTGTCTTTTAGTTCTTCTGGTAGAATCCGATTCACAATAATAGCATCCACATTATAGCCATAAAGTTGCAAATAGGTATAGGCGCGCTTGGCTTCTTGGATGACCATGCGTTCTGGATTGGCGACAATACGAATGGAACAAATATCTGGATCGAGGAACACTTGCTGAATGCTTTCCAATTTATCGAATAATTTTTGCAATTCTTCATAGCCTTTGTCCAGTGGAATACCTGCGGTTCTGCGCACTACACTTCCGAGCGTTTTGATCGCAAATTTTTGTCCTGGAAAAGCTTTCGTCAACCAAGATTGTGTGACTTGTGGCAAGGAAAGTAAGGTCAAGGTTTCGCCCGTTGGTGCGCTATCGATCACGATTAAATCGTAAGCAGCTTCCTGATAGAATTTTTCCAACCACAAAAAAGCCGAAGCCTCTTCCATACCTGGCAAAACTGACAGTTCTTCCGCCACTACATTTTCCATGCCACGCCACTTAAAGATCGTGAGCATTAGTTGTCGCATATTGCCCCAATATTTCTTCATGGAGTAGTAAACATCAAACTCTTGTCCCCACAAATTGGGTGCAACTTCCGTTGGTTCTGGTGATAATTCAAAATCCAAAGCATCAGATAGACTGTGTGCAGGATCGGTAGAAAAAATCAAAGTCTTCAAACCCAATTGCGCTGCCTTAAGTGCAGTTGCTGCTGCGGTCGTCGTTTTTCCAACGCCGCCTTTGCCCGTAAATAGAATAATTCGCATATTAGTACATTGTAAAATAAGTTTCTTTGTATTTTAGATAGAGGAGTTTGAGGGAGAAAAAAGGGTTCTAGAAAAACCCTTTTTTCTCCCTCGCCCTTCTTTGCCGCCGTCTTCGACAGCGGCAGATAGGTTTTTTGAAGCTCACGTTTATTTTCAAATCATATGGGCGTCGAGCCCATATGATTTGATCAAGGTTTTTTAAAGGGAGAAGCGGCGAAATTCGCCGCTTCTCCCTTTAAAAAACCTTGATTCGTTTGGAAGG
>JBCCRX010000666.1:0-1622 GCA_039201015.1 Bacteroidota bacterium
CTGTTACGCTCATTACATTTGCCAAAATACAAAAGCCAATTGTTCCTTCAAACAATTGATGCTTGTGATTTAACAAGCATATTGTATCCCTGTTACCTACATTTCGAACCCCCCATTATTTTTTGGGCTAATTAAAAAATAATGTGATTAAAAATCTATGGGCACATGATGTTTTATAATATTTTTAGCGTTATAAATAATTGATAATCAATTTTTTATGGTCAAATTAATATCTTTTAACGTCAAGCGGTCTTCCTTCTACTAAAAATAAGCACCAAAAATGGTTTTTCAGATAAATTCTGGAGTTTTTTTGAAAAAAAGTACCTTTTCAATGAAGAAAAGTTCCATTTTTCTTCATTCTTATCCTTTTTTAAAAGGGGTTAGAAATGTAGGCTGTTACAAACAGCGACAGTCAAATCTGTTCTTTACTTTAAAAAACATGACATACTTCGATGATCGGGCAATTGACTTCAAGCTACTGAATATTCTGTAGTTTCTTGTATGAATCTAGGTAAGAAAGCAAGCACAATATCAGACTTTGGAACACCCGATTTTACAAGCTGGGCAGCGATATCTACATCCGTGAAATTATTATGAAGCCAAACTTTATCTCCAACTATACCTATGTGAAAAATCACATCGCTCAAATATCGCTTATTGAACCACCCTATATCCATCAAGATGAACTGTGTACGCTGCTCATTCATAATCAAGTGCCGCTTCAACTGTGGAGCATTAGAAATTTTAATGGATTCGCGATATTGTAGTTCCTCTTGAATAATATCCTTGTACTTTTCTATTTTATCCATTTGACTATTTTTTCTTGCTCAATATCTATGACCACAAATTTTAGTCCGTATTTCTGTATTCTCCTCAATATAAAAGGAAAATTCTCAATACTTTCATGAACTTCCTCTGGTATAGCAATGAATAGTTCTCTATCAATATTTCCTTCTTCCAGCGCATCTTGATAATCCAAATATTGCCCCAAAGCGGTATGAAAATCATTAAGTACAGAACCTCCTCCAAATGTTTTTATCTCAACGGCTATTTCCTTTTTCCCTTTCTTGGCAGCTATAAATTTTTCCGCACCTAAATCTATCTCGATTCCTTTGCTACCTTCTACTTTCACATTCAAAGGATCGTCTGTCACTTCCCATTCATCTTTTTCTAGTGCATTTCGTACGGCATTATGAATCTTATCTCGTCTCGCCATTCAAGTTTTATTTATTCAAAAACAGGGAATAGAATAGAATAGTTGTATTTGTTGCTAAGCGTTTACTGCTTTCCCCATGTGCATGTGTAACAAATAGTGCTTCACCTCGATGGTCGAAGTTTGCAACTTCGATCCCTGATGGTCGAAGTTTGCAACTTCGATCTAACATACGCTCATCGAATCAAGCCGCTATTTTCTTCTTTACCAACTCCAAATCATAAGGCAACAACAACGCATTCAAAGCAGTAGTAAACTCCTTCCACAACCTCAAAATCTGCTCTGTCTCTACACAAAATGTGCCGCATATCTTAGATGTATTTTCAGCAATTCATCTACTTTAATGATTTGTTCAATTAAACCACTGATCAAAACCGCTCTATCTTCTACTGGATACAACTTTTACTCC
>JBCCRX010000667.1:0-1602 GCA_039201015.1 Bacteroidota bacterium
GTTGCGACTCCATGTATGTCGATTTTATTTTTTAATTGATACTTAGTCTATATTATTCGCTAATCTCTGAGATTGGCGTGTTTTGAATTAGAGTGGCTTCGACTTGTCTGCCACAGGATGACACCCGACGATTTGTAAACAAGTGGCACTTTGTGTCATTTGCGATTTGGTGTTTTGCGTAACATCAATTACGTATATGGTTTCTACTGCAAATGCATTTTTTAAAATCAATTTCGGCGAAACGTCCGTTTCTCATTCAAAAAAATGAAAATAAATAGTCTAAAAGTCACACGTTTTGTTAAAATTGGTGTTTACAGTATAGATAATGAAACATTCAATACTGGTTGTTTCTTCATTTCAAACTTGTAAATAAAGCATCAAGTATTCATCTTTGAGAGCTTGTTTGAAAGATACAGGTCTATCACTAAAGCTTTACAGTGGACAGTCGAGATCAAGATGATCGCTGCTAAACAAGCTCTTATCAAAAATAAAAACAATGAGTGATTCTAAAAGTAACAATGGACTCTTTTGGCTGGGCTTGGGTTTAGGTCTAGCGGCGGGCTATTTTTTGAACTCAGATAAGGGACGTCAATTACAAAAAGATGCTTCCAAAAAAGCAGTGGCGTACGGCAATCAGATCAAAGAAACTGGACAACAACAAATTGATCAATTGTCTAATAATGTCAACAGATGGATAGAGCAAGGACAAAGTTACGCCAAAGATTTACAGGCAGTGGCACAGGAAAATATCAATAAAATCAATCCAACATCAAGCTCCGCCAGCGAAAGTGCATTTCAGCGCGGTAAACTCAAAGCGCAAGCTGCCATAGAAGTGCAGGAAGAAAAAATTAAGCAAGCGATTGAAAAGCAGAAGTGAGGTAATTGATGCCGTGTAAAATATTATCGCATTCAGACAAAAATTCAATATGATTGAGCAACAAGAGCAAAATAATCAAACAGACTTTCTCGAAGAAGTAGGGAGATTCAACGCCTATGCGCAATCCTACTTAAAGGATCAAGTAGAATACGCTAAAATCAGAATAGCAGAAGAATCCATCAAAACGGTTTCTGGAGTTGTTCACGCCATTATTTTGTCCTTACTTGCATTGCTTTTGGTCGTTTTCCTTTCCGTAGTAGGTGGTTTGTATTTGGGAAAAATCTTAGAGAATTACGTCCTCGGATTCTTAATTGTCAGTGTTTTTTACCTGCTTTTGATAGTATCCTATCTGATTTTTAAGCGACGGTTAGTAGCTAATCCTATTGCCAAGATACTGATTAGTAAGATATTAAGTGATTCTTCAAAGGAATCAGGATAGTGAGCATAGCTGTATTTATTTTTAATTATAAAATAGGGCTGTACGAAGTCTCGTTTTTCTAAACAATTAATTCAGATACAACTACAAGTCAATATCAGAAAATCGCTCAACAGGTATGCTCTGTAAATCTCTTTGGATGCAAACACAAATTTTCACTGATTTTTCCCAAAAAATCCCTAAAAATTGCTGATTGTAACGTTTTGCGGTGAAAGAAAAAAGTCTCCAAAATCAGCAAACTCAGTGGTTTTCCACACCTTCGGCGCGAAAATTCTTTAGGAGGGAGAGA
>JBCCRX010000668.1:0-1589 GCA_039201015.1 Bacteroidota bacterium
AAAAAAGATACGAAGCCGACAAAGCCATTTTAGTAGAATACCTCGACGCTAGAACCAAAATGACCAATGCTCAAATTGCGGTTTCTGTTAGTGAGTACGACGTATTAATTCAGCAAGCGAAACTGGAAAGGAGTCTTGCGTTGTAAAGTCAACTTTAACACGACTTAGAAAAATCTGCTCCATCCATGTCAAAAAATAAGTAAAAATGAAAAATATCTGGAACTACACCTTATTGTTGATAGTCTCTCTACTTTTTGCACAAGCCTGCAAACAAGCATACGAGGGACAGCAAATAGATCCCAACGAAAAGCCCAAAGCTCAGTTGGTCAAAATAGAGCAAGTGGAGCAAACCACTACGCCAATTCCGATAGCAGCCAGTGGTATGATTGGCTCAAAAGCGGAAATGAACTTATCGTTCAAAATTGGTGGCATCATCAATAACATCTACGTTTCCGAAGGACAACGCATCCGAAAAGGACAACTGTTGGCAAGCCTTAAAACAACAGAAATAGATGCGCAAGTCCTGAAAGCGCAACAAGGTGTTGACAAATCTCAACGCGACCTAAATCGCATCCAAAAACTCTACGCAGATACCGCCGCCACACTAGAACAAGTGCAAGATTTAACGACCGTTGCGGAACTAGCCGCCGCCGATTTAGAGATTGCCCAATTCAATCAAACTTACGCCAAAATCATTGCGCCCACCAGTGGACGTTTGCTCAAAAAGTTTGCGGAAGAAAATGAATTAACGGGTGCTGGAACGCCTATTTTCAGGTTAGCGTCTAGTGGAAAAGATGCCTTTGTCATTAAGATTGGCGTAGCAGATCGAGATGTCATTCGCTTGCGATTGAATGATCGCGCAGAAGTTCATTTGGATGCAATACCAGATCAATCCTTTACTGCTTTCGTTTCTGAAATTGCCGAAGCTGCCGACCCTAGAACGGGTGTTTTTGAAGTAGAATTGACCTTAAATGCTAATGGAAATGCACCTTTGAAAAATGGATTCATTGGTAAAGTGAACGTCTTTCCTTCCAATCAAGTGCCTTATTACAAAATCAATATGAATGCTTTGGTGGAAGGGAAAGCAGATAGAGCCAATATCTACGTGCCAGCGGATGGAAAAGCCCGAAAAGTAAGCATTCGTCCTGAATACATCGGGAAAGATTTCTTTACGGTTAGTACCAATCAAGTCACTGATTTAGAGCGCGTCATTACAGATGGAGCGGCTTATCTGAAAGAAGGGGCGGCAATACGGGTGTTTGAAATGGAAGCTACAAAAGTCGAAACCGAAGCAATAACGCTGAAAGAATAATGAATATCGAATGCTGAATATTGAATAACGAAATATAGCAATACAGTATGTACTTAATTCGACATTCGTTATTCCTTGTTGAGTGCATCTCAAAATGTCGTTTTGTTGATTAAAAGGCGAACTTTCGTTTGTATTTCATGCAGTCGCATCCGAAAATCTACAAAGGAGGATTTTCGGATGCTCCAAGGGTTTTTTAAGGGCAAGAAGCGTTAAAGCTTTAACGCTTCTTGCCCTTAAAATCCCTCTAGCAGAAAGTTTTTCACCTTTGAAAAAAACT
>JBCCRX010000669.1:0-1586 GCA_039201015.1 Bacteroidota bacterium
GTGGGCATAGAAAAAGAAGATTTGAAAGCTTATTCGGATCGCTTCGGCGTTTTTGCTAGCGTCGAATTTCAGAAAAGCGTGGAGCAAAAAATCTTTCAGAACGGTAATGGCTCTCAGCAAGCGCCCGCACAGCGATTGAATGATTTCGTAAAAGGAAAAATATCTCATTCACTCCCTAAAACTTCCTATTTACCAGGCGTTTATGCCGCGCCACTGAATCAATTGCTTCCGCCAAGTATTTTCAAAAGATTGCGCCAAGGCGTTTTGGACTTCGGCAAAAAAATGAAGGGCTATTATACTCAGGAAGCCGTCGTGGTCGGAACGGAAAGCAGAACCAGTTCACCGATCAGGATTCCTAGAAACCGAGCCACTTTTATGCACGAGGAAGTAGAAGGTTTGTTTCCTTGTGGAGAAGGTGCAGGCTACGCAGGCGGCATCCTTTCCGCAGCGATGGACGGACAAAATGTAGCTAAAGCGGTTGCTCGCTGGAAAAGTAAGTAAGGAATGATTAGTAAAAAACTCTTAAAATTTGTAAGTAAGTACCAAGACGTATTTACTTTTAAAAAATAGAAACCTAGATTCTGTTTCAGAATAAATACGCGAGGATACCTAGTTCTACTTTCAAACCCTAAAACCAAATCATAGCAGAATGCCCAAAGGCGTAAATTTTTATTGCATAAAAATTTACGCCTTTGGGGTTTTTGAACGGAGAGAGAATTTCTTCTGATTTTTTCAGAAAAATCAGAAGAAATTCTCTCTCCGTTCAAAGGAACCACTGAAAACACAAAGAAAAAACAAGTTTTTTCTTTGTGTTTTCAGTGATTTAGAACTAAGAACGGTACACAAATAAATTTGCAGCAACAAAAAAATTAAGCAAATGCCTATTCAAAACCCACTCCGTTGTATTCTATTTTGGCTTATTCTAGTCGTATTGATGATATTGCATTTCAATTATCATGTCAGTGAAATTTTTTATGGCATTGATGTCGTGCAGGAAGACGCAGCAGGAAAAGTACCAATCGGCATACATTTTATCAGAAATATATTTTATCATTTACCCATCGTTTGGATTGTCGTTTTGATGAGCACAAATAAAAAAGTGATAAGATTGGGCTTGTTCATCATTTCATTAATCTATACCTTATCACACGCCATGCACTTGGTAGGAGAACTCCTGAGACCCGATATTTCGCAGATTTCCTTGTTGAGTTTGATGTTGTTCATTTCGGTATTACTTTCTATTTCCCATTTCAAATATTGGAAGAAGGAATTGTCTCCTCAACAGGATTCGCAACTCTTATGAGATCAGTCCATCCTCATGGTTCAATAGCGATTCTTTTACACCTAACACTTTTTTAGCCCGTACAAACTATCTTCTCATTTCGTTAGAGTAATAAAATAAAACTTCACCCCTGTACACTTTTTTTTGGATAGAAATTAAAGAGTGGCTCTAAATGATTTCATTTGGTCGAGTATCTTTAGAAAGATATCGCCAACTATTAAATTTCGTTTGTTTTCGTTTAGAAGGACGTCAGCCTCACGCCTAACCGTGTCCGCCTCAGGCGTGAGGCGTGACGCCCATATGA
>JBCCRX010000670.1:0-1574 GCA_039201015.1 Bacteroidota bacterium
AATCCAGCAAAAGTGTATACTACTATTCCTGTCAATATCCCACAAAATATTCAAGCTGCCTATCTTGATGTTACAGATACACAAGGGAAATTGGTGAAAAGAGTAGTAATTGAAGAACGAGGCGCAAGTAGTATTCAATTGCGCTTTGATCTAGCCGCAGGCTTATATTTTTATACGCTTGTCACTGACGGAGAAATAATAGATACAAAGAGAATGATGCTGACTAAATAGTTGTTACAATGGTATAATCAAAAGATCAAATTTTTCAGAGTTGATTGGCTGTTCTTCTATAGGAGGGCAGCCATTTTTGGTTGATTAGAGATTATTGCTAATTTTGGAGAGAGAATACTTTCACCAAACACACAAATGCAATTTCTAAAACTACTACTTTGCCTATATTTTCCCTTCTTTTTATCGGCACAAAAGTTTGCTACTGATTTATATTTCACGCCATTAGATCTAAAAACAACGCGCACCGTTGCAGCGGTTTTTGAAGATAGTCAAGGTTTCCTTTGGTTTGGTGGCAGCGGTGGACTTTGTCGTTACGATGGTACAGCAATCAAACGATTTCGAGCGCATCCCACAGATACGACTTCTTTAAGTGGTGCTATTGTGGACTATATTTCAGAGGATCAAGATGGGACACTTTGGATCAGTACACGCGGTCGAGGGCTGAATGCTTATGATCATGAAACAGGTATTTTTAAACATTATTTGCACGATCCGAATGACAATCAAAGCATTAGTTCTAATGTGGTGAGGCGCACAGTAGCCGATGAATCGGGGGTGATTTGGATTGGGTTCAATGAGACAGAAGGTTTGAATGCACTAAATCCGCAAACAGGTAAAAGTCAACGATTTTTAGTGCAGAGAGGAAAGCGGGGACAATTGCAAGGAAAAGTCTTAGGGGATATTCGAGTCCTTGGTGACCGCATTTATTTAGGTACAACGGCAGGTTTTGAATATTACGATAAGCAAAGCAAGCAGTTTCATTTTCTGCCTTTGCTCAACGAGAAAAGGGATACGGTTTACTACAACCTTGCCACCTTACAAATTAGCCAAGACGAAAAGATTTGGATGAATATGCCCAATGAAGGAATTCGAGTATATGATCCAAAAACAGACAAAATCACAGCTTATTCTATTGCGACTAAAGAGGGCAAACGGAATCCTAAAATTGATGTCATCAGAGAAGATAAAGAAGGACGACTATGGCTCATTGGCAATAGACAATTGTGGTCGATTGCATCCGATCGAAAAATACTTCAACAACACACGGCTTCCGAAGAAACTTACGCAGGTCTTTTTGGCAATGCTTTCATCATAGACCGATATGGTATGCTTTGGGTACGAGATAAATTTTACGATCCAAGAAGAAGCCTGATCGAGTATCATCAAATTGAACCTGAGGATGGCGATCAGCCCGTTTTTGTAGGTAGTGTCGAGACGATGAGTGATTCTTTGCTCAAAATCGCTAGCAGACAAGGCTATTACACCCAAAATATTTACTCTAAGGAAATTAAATATCTAGATCGAGCTACTATTCCAATCGCACCTATTGGGACAATTGATGT
>JBCCRX010000671.1:0-1556 GCA_039201015.1 Bacteroidota bacterium
ACCATTCCCTTCTCCTAACAGACGAGCTTCACTACTAACATTTGAAAAAGAGGTCGTTACAACAAATTCAGATTTTCGGTAGGCAGCCAAACCTGCTGGATTGGTACTAAGTATACTGTAATCCGTTCCAAGCGCACTCATAGAACCACCTACACCAATAAATCGATCAGAACCGCTAACGTTGAGTTGTGAATACCGTAAAGCATCAGCAGCAGTTTGACTATGAGCTAAGCAGAAAGTACAAAGACTAATTACAAAAAGGAGAAGATGTTTCATATAGGAAGATGTTTTGGTCAATAAACGTGTTCAAAAATAAAAAGAGTTAATATGATGTAATTGCTGTATCTTAGATTTCAAAAGAGAAAACTATGCAATTACAGTTAAAATCCATCAAAATTAAAGATGAGCGATTCTTAAAAAGTTACACAGGTGTCAACAAGGCACAATATGATGAATTACGGATAGCTTTCGAGCAACAAATACTGTCACATCATGAGCAAACGACCAAAGCTGCTAGTGAACGAAAACGAGCCAAAGGCGGAGGAAGAAAGCCAAGTTTACCAACAGTAGATGATAAATTAGTATTCGTACTTCATTACCTTAAGGCTTACCCAACCATGGATAATTTGGGTAGCAATTTTGGTATGTCTCGTTCGAGTGCCTGTGGATTAGTCCACTTGTATTGCCGACTCCTAAAACAAGCACTTGAAGCGCTTGAAGTAATCCCATTAAGAGAGCTTGAAAATCCTGAACAACTTTTAGAATATCTCAAAAAACTAGGTGCAATCGACCAGTTAATTGACAAACTATTAATTGATGTGACTGAACGGCCTTTTCGTCGCTTGAAAGATAAAGAGCTACGGGATGCTCTTTACAGTGGGAAAAAAAGCGATTTACCATCAAAAACACCATAATAACTACGATAAAACGATGGATAGTCTTTTTAGGTTTAAGTACCCAAGGAACAGTACATGACTATGAACTCCTCAAATTAGAGTTAGGCTGGTACGAAGGAATAAATGACTGGTTTGAAGACTTAGAAATCTATGTTGACCTTGGCTACAAGGGAATAGACAAAGATTTTAAAATCAAAAAAACACATATTCCGATTCGCCGTCCTAGAAAAAGTACTAAAAACCCAAATCCTCAATTGACCGAAACACAAAAAGAACACAACAAAACAGTAAGTCAAACAAGAATATTAGTTGAACACGCCATCGGTTCGATGAAGTTCTTTAATATTCTCACACAAATTTATCGAAATCGCCGTTGCGACTTCGAGGATTTATCTGTAGTAATCTGTGCAGGGCTTCATAATCTTAGGATAAAACTCCAATCAGATTAGCTTTTTTTATTTTTGAACAACTTTAATGTTTGGAGACCTTCAAAGGTTGGAGCGTGGATTATTGGATTATGTAGAATTGAAGAATTAGAAAAAGATTTGATTAAGTATCTACAGACTAGACCAATACATTGTGAACATGTAATTATTAATTTAGCACTTTTTAATACTCCAGCAGGCAATAAAGCTATTAGAAACTACACACAAAGCCAAG
>JBCCRX010000672.1:0-1541 GCA_039201015.1 Bacteroidota bacterium
ATAATTAAAAAAAACTTTCCTTTTTGGGCTGTTTACCGGCACAGCGATCAATTTTATTTTTAATTATTTTTTAAAAAAAAAAATAAAAAATCAACTTCATCGCTGTCCGAAAACCCCCAAGAAAATGAAATGAAAAACGAAGTTTTTCATTTCGTTTTCAATTAATTACTCCAATTTCTTCGCCTGCTGCAACAAACGCAGCAAAGCATCACTAATCGCATTGGTCTCTACCGTGGCATTTTCAAAATTGAGGATGCCTTTATCAATTTTACGCTGATGTCTTCTGTGACGATTGGATAGTACCGCTAAATCATTAACTAAGTTTGTCGCTCGTTCCCCCATCTCATCCAACCAATCTTCAAACGGCTCAAAAATAGCATCTATATTTCCGTTTTTGAATTTCGTCAATAGACTTTCTACAAAAGAAGTTTTGGAGACAGCTTGGGTACGCAAAATACCTTTGTTGTCGCATCGCTGATAGATTTCCTGCACAAATTCGGGGATGTCGTTGGGGATGAAATTGATCAAAAATTCGTCTTTGCCGAAGACTTGAATGCGTTCACTGACATTCTGACTATCGGCAAAGCGCAGAAACTTTTTGTTGCCGTTGAGCTGCAAAATGCGCATAATCAACTGCATATACCAACGCTCAAAAGGCACGCCCAGAAAAATGATGCTTTGCGTATCGGAAAGGATATGATCGCGTAGGGTATTGGAGAGTTTATTGCCCTCAAAAACGGATTCGAGATAGTCGAACAGGTTGTTGTGGTCGAGCAGCAGGGATTCAGGATGATTGATGCTACCGAACATATTGTACAGCAAAGGTTTTTGGGCGGAAGGGACGGCACTGCCTTTGGTGTTGACTTGCTTCTTTTTGTAAAAATCGGCTTGGTATTTGAAGTTTTGCGCCTCGAAAGCACCTTCCAGCAAATGATCGGGCGTGATACTGATGATAAAGTGGAAAGGAATGTGAGCGATCTGCTCGAAAAGTGTTTGGGCTTCCGATAGCTCCTCTTGCTCAAAAAACTGACGAATTTTATAAGCGATCAAAGTATGTCGCGTGGGGTCTTTGAAGAAAAACAAGCCATCGTCATAAACCCGTACTTGCTCGTCTTTTGCTACATTAAGATAGGATAACAAACGTGCCTCCAAGCGTTCACCTTGCGCATTGGTGAAGAGTTCTGGACCCAGAAAGAGAATACATTTTCCGTTTTGTATGGTATCTATGGTTAAATCCCAGTTCATTTGCTGATTCAGTAATGGATGAGTAGCAAATATAAGGATTCTTCAGCAGGTTTTTCATAACTGGATATTTTTCTTGCGGTAGGTGGATGAAGTTGGGCTGTGTGATACTTCGTTTGGGATAGAAAAGTGCATTTTGTTCTCTTGATATTTCCAGATACAAGCGACTAGGTGTACTTTCAAATTTGGCGGCATCGAGTCTGCCAAATTTGATCAAGGTTTTTTAAGGACAAAGAAGCGATTCTCGCTTCTTTGTCCTTAAAAAACCTTGATTCGCTGAGGAGGTGTCGACCTCCTCC
>JBCCRX010000673.1:0-1531 GCA_039201015.1 Bacteroidota bacterium
GGAATGATCCGTTTTGCTAGCATGAATGTGAAGTTTGATGTTGTGGTTCTTTGACAATTTTTGCAATTCAGCGAGCTGCCGCATCGCTGCCTGCGGCAGCTCGCGGTAAAGGTTTTTAAAAGGGCAGACATAAAATTCTGTTTTACAGAATTTTATGTCTGCCCTTTTACATTTCTCCCCGCCCGAGCAGCGAAGCTGCGAAGGGCGGGGAGAGGTATTTTGCAAAAATTGTCAAAGAGCTGATGTTGTTTTTCAAAAAGGAAATTTACAGCCACTTATCTCATCTCCTCCAAAATCTTATCCAATTGTTGCTTGAGTTGCAAAATTAAGCCTTCCGTAGTTTTGAAATAATTGGTAAAATGCCCTGCTTTCCTGATTTCTTTTTCAAAACGCTTATAATTAAGAAACTGTACCTCATCAATCTTTGTAATATTCATTTCAGCCTCTTGAAAGAAAGTATAAATATACTTCGGCTTTCCACCATCTAAAAAGCTACCAAAAGCCGTATCAAATTCTTCTTCGGTGTATTTGCCAACCTTTGTGCCAAATAAACTGATGAAAATATCGCTGCGCAACACCTTTTCATTATAGTCATCTTGCTTCCGTGTGATACTGATGCTATCCAAAAAGTCTTCCCAGATATTCAAATGAAAGAAAATGCCTTTTTTCACCCATTGTTTATTCTCTCTACCCAACCAAATTTCAATAGCGCGACGTTCTGCTTCCAACTCGCTAGAAGAAGCCAAAAACAACTCGATCGTCTTCAAGCCACGCGACGTATTTACCTCTAAATCCTGCGCCGTCTTTTTAACTTCCTCCACAAAGACATCGCTCAGCAATCCTAGAACCGAAACATCTTCAAAAGGCTTTCTATCGCATTCTATCGTTTGCTTGCCAGCTTCTTTTCTACTTTTCAAATTTTTGTATCTGAAGAAATGTGGTTTTGAATTATTTTTACAAACCTTACAGGCGCAAGGTATAAATTTCTCGACCCGCAGCTTTTCGCCATAGCTGCCGTTCATTTTATCGAATTCCTCTGCAATCAGCGTCATCAATTCTTTGGGATGCGCGCCGCGTACTTTCACCACGATTTCTTTGCTGCCGTAGGTTTCTCGCACAAAAGCATCGGTGTGTTCGCGCTGCAAGAAGACACCACTTTTCCACGCTTTATCCAAATCATGCACATAGCGATTCATGCGCACAAAAAAGCGACTCAACAAACCTTTGGGCATAAAAGCATAACGATAGCGGATTTCTAGGTTTTGCTGCTCGTTCCATTCGTAAGGCGGTGCTTCTACAGGTAGTAGTTGTGGTGCTAGCCAAGTCTTTTCCTTGCGGTCTTTCAGGGCAAAACACAACTGAAAATTTTCCATTAACGCCAACAATTGCGGACGTTTGCTGCGATAGCGTCTGTTCGACCAGATTTTCTCTAAATCCGCTTGCGTAAAATAGCCATATTGATTTTTGATGTCCTCATTGTCGAGTACTTTATAGACCGCATCTGTCGCCCAAGTATTATTCAAAATGAACA
>JBCCRX010000674.1:0-1510 GCA_039201015.1 Bacteroidota bacterium
CATTTTCAAAGTAATCGATATCAAATAGATTACGGAAATTAAGGGCAGTCTTAAACCCTTCTCGATTGTAAAAAATTGAGGCATCGGTGCGAGTGTAGCTGGAAATTTCAAAAGTATTATCCAAGTCTCCTTCTCTGTCGCCGACAAAGTAGAGACCCAAAGTACCTCCTAATCCTTTCAAGCTTCCTTTCTGGATCTCGTAGCTGGTTAAAAAACTCACCGCGTTTTCGGGAACATTATTAATTCGATTTCCCACCTCGAAGTCGGTACTTTCAGTAATGGTGGCATCGGTATAGGTATAACCAGCAATCACATCCCATCCTGGCAAGATGTTTCCCGAGACAAATAATTCAACCCCCTCACTATTCTGTTCTCCTGAAATTATTTGAAAGTTTGAATCCTCTGGGTCTGTTGTGGGAACGTTATCGAGAGTAATATCGAAGTATGCCAGAGTTACCGATAGTTTATCGTTGATATCGCCTTTGACACCAATTTCAAACTGAGTTCCTGTCTGAGGATCGAAGGCTTCTCCAGTACTCGCAAAGCCAAAGGTATTGGGGGTAAACGACTGGGTGAAGTTTCCATATAATGATAGCTCGTCTATAGAACCCATTTGAGATCTTTTTAGGCAGTAGCAAGTCTCTTAAGCATTAGTCGCACAAAACAAAGATTAAGTTTCGTAGTAGCATGAGCTAAAGTTCTTTCAAAGTTCTTAACCAGGCTCTTACATCTTTCCATCCAAGAATTACTTCTTTCTATGACCCATCTGGCTTGGACAGGTACGAATCCTGTTTTTCCATCTTTTGTCTTCTGAGATTTTGAGGGTTTAGGCGATAATTCAAACCTAATCTTGGTCATAATTTGAGGATAAATTTGTTTCAACTGTTGAGTTAGTTTCTCAGGATGATACCCATTGTCTAGCAGAATAGTAATTTTAGGGATGTTAACTGGTTTGGCTTGAAAATACTCAATATTGTTAGTTAACATTTCAATCAAGCCTGCATCATCGGATAAATTGGCTTTTGTACAATGAGTAAAGAAGGGAAATCCCAAGGTATCTACCGCTAAATGTCTTTTGATACCATTAGTTGATTTGTAAAAACAAAATCCTTTGCTTTTGATACTGGCATTACAAGTATTTTTTACTGCTTGTGAGTCAATGATAATTAAAGTTGTCCATTTAGCTTTTTTTTTACGGAAGAACGAACTCGACAATGTAGAGTATTTCTAATTTCGTCGATGACACCATCATTGCGCCACTGTTTATAGTGCCAAAAAACTGTGGAATAAGGTGGTAAATCTTTAGGCAAGTCACTCCAATTACAGCCATTTTTGAGTTGATAGAAAATTCCATCCAAAATCTCTCTCTGACTCCACTTAGGGGGTCTTGTTCGTTTTTTCTTTGGCAACAGAGGCTCTATTATTTCCCACTCTCTATCGCTCAAACTACTGGTATATTGCATTTTCTGCCCATTATACTTTTTTGTGAAGATCTTAAATAGGTTCTATA
>JBCCRX010000675.1:0-1501 GCA_039201015.1 Bacteroidota bacterium
CATACATGTAAGCACAGAAAACAAAATAAAAAACTACGTTTTTTATTTTGTTTTCAGTGAGGCATTTCGGACAGAAAGGATGTTATTGTAAATGATTTTTGGAAAAAATCATTTACAATAACATCCTTTCTGTCCGAAATGCCTCACTGAAAACAAAATAAAAAACGAAGTTTTTTATTTTGTTTTCAGTGCTTACATGTATGAATTTAAAGTGCCAAAGTAGAACTAAGTACTCTGCCCTATTTAAACCACTAAGGGATGAAAATTAAATAAACGCTCAGCGTTTGACGTAAAATATTGATTGTCAAATACTTGAATTTTTATTAAATATGCACGAGTACTTAATTAGGTAAACCTACTTAACAATACCAAAGTTATTTAATTGTCCTAGAAAAGCCAAGCAACATAGCTCAACAAAAACTCAAACTCGTTTACACATTTGGGCGGCGTGAAACGCGGAGGCGTAGAAAAAATAATTAAATATGTAAATTAAGGCTTTAAAAGTAGCTCGTCATGATAAGGGGTCTGTGTAATTGTGTTACTTTTGTATTTGGAGAAAATAGAATGTTCTTATTCAAAGATTCTAAAATTTTGAGGGCATTTTTGTTTCAAAGTAAAACTATAAACGTAGCAAAATCTATTATGCCTGTTTTTTGGCTTCCAGACAACTCACTTTCTTTTCCTAATCCAGCGCTAGCAAACAAAGACGGCATCCTAGCAATTGGGGGCGATCTTTCTCCTGAGCGTCTGCTGAAGGCTTATGAACTGGGCGTTTTTCCGTGGTTCAATCCAGAAGATCCAATCATTTGGTGGTCGCCTGATCCCAGGTTTGTACTCTTTCCAGATGAGTTGAAGATCGCAAAGAGCATGCGTCCCTATTTCAATAAAAAACGGTTTCAACTCACCGCGGATCAACGTTTTGAAGAAGTGATGCGCCAATGCCAACAAGCCAAAAGGAAAGGACAAAGTGGTGGTACTTGGATAACGGAGGAAATGATAGAAGGCTATGTAGAATTACATAAACAAGGTTTTGCACATTCTGTGGAAGTGTGGCAAGAAGGAGAACTGGTAGGAGGTCTGTACGGAATTGATCTAGGGAAATGTTTTTTTGGTGAATCCATGTTCGCTAAGGTGAGCAATGCCTCAAAATTTGGATTCATTGCATTGGTCAAAGAACTGAAAGCACGAGAGTATTTACTTATTGACTGTCAGCAACCGACCCGTCACCTGAAATCTTTGGGGGCAAGAGCCATTCGGCGCAATGACTTTTTGGATATTTTGGAACTGAATCAAAAAAATGATAGGGTAGCAGAAAGTTGGGGGCATATTTTTAGTATCTAAGGGCTTATTGGGAAATTTAATTTTTTCTAATTATAACGGAATGCGGTGATTAGTAAATGCTGCAATAGGGTCTCATTAAGTGTTGAAATTCCATATACTTCGCTGCTGACGCAGCGAAGGGAACTTCAGGAGGGAGAGAGGAATCGGCGGTAAAACCGCC